>JBEBAJ010000198.1:0-5059 GCA_041158965.1 Pseudomonadota bacterium
GCCATGGACCCGCCGCTGCGCGAAACCATGCTGGTGCGCGGTGATGTCGACGCCATCACCGGCTTCACCTTCACCTCGCTGCTCAACATCGAAGCACGCGGCGTCAAGGCCGAAGACGTGGTGGTCATGCAGTACCCCGACTTTGGTGTCAAGCTGTATGGCAACGTGATCATCGCCACGCCCAAACTCATCAGAGAAAACCCCGCTGCAGTCAAAGCCTTCCTGCAAGCCTTCACCAAAGGCGCCAAGGAAGTCATCGCCAACCCGGCCAAAGCCATCGAGTCAGTCAAGGCCCGTGACGGCATCATCAACACCGAACTCGAGACCCGCCGCCTCAAACTGGCCATCGACACCGTGATCAACTCGCCCGATGCCCGTGAAGAAGGTTTCGGTCAACTCAGGGCCCCGCGTTTGGCCCTCATGGCCAGCCAGGTGTCTGACGCCTTCAACACCAAGTCTCGCATCAACCCCGATGCAGTCTGGAACGGCTCGTTCCTGCCCAGCGCCAAAGAGCTGGACATTCTGCCCAGGAAATAAATGAGCACTGCCGAAAATTTCGTCGATTTCAAAAACGTCTGGTTGGCGTATAACGAAGCCCTCCTCGCGCAAAACCAGTTCGCGGTTGAAGACATCAACCTGCAGGTCAAAAAGGGCGAGTTCATCGCCATCGTCGGGCCTTCCGGTTGCGGCAAATCGACCTTCATGAAGCTCACCACGGGGCTCAAGGCCCCGACACGTGGCACCATCCATGTCGATGGGCAACCCGTCAACGGCCCGCTCAAAATCAGCGGCATGGCGTTCCAGGCGCCCTCGCTGCTGCCTTGGCGCACCACGCTGGACAATGTCTTGTTGCCCCTGGAAATCGTTGAGCCTTATCGCTCCAACTTCAAATCCAAAAAAGCCGAATACGAAGCCCGTGCGGTCGAGCTGCTGCGCAGTGTGGGCCTGGCGGGCTACGAGCGCAAATTCCCCTGGCAACTGTCGGGCGGCATGCAGCAGCGCGCCAGCATCTGCCGCGCCCTGATTCACGAGCCCAAGATGTTGTTGCTCGACGAGCCTTTTGGTGCGCTTGACGCCTTCACCCGCGAGGAGCTCTGGTGCGCCCTGCGCGACCTCTGGATGGAAAAGCGCTTCAATGTGATTTTGGTCACGCACGACCTGCGCGAATCGGTCTTTTTGGCCGACACCGTGTATGTCATGAGCAAAGGCCCTGGCCGTTTTGTGGTTCAGCGCCAAGTCGATCTGCCGCGACCGCGTGACCTGGAGATCACCTACACCCCGGCCTTTACCGACATCGTCCACGAGCTGCGCGGCCACATCGGCGCCATGCGCCGACCCGACGCCCCCATTGCCCAATGAACGAGCCACGCCCATGAACAAATCACTCGAACGTTGGTCGCCCTGGATCCTGCTGGCCGTCACCCTCGTCATCTGGCAGGCCTTGTGCTCGATCTTTCAGGTCTCAGAGTTTGTCTTCCCCAGCCCGCTGCGCATCTACCAGCAGATGATCGAATTCAACGGTGTCATTGCCGCCCATGCCTGGCGCACCTTCTGGGTCACCATGGCCGGGTTTGGCATCGCCATCGTGGTCGGCGTCTTGCTGGGTTTTGTCATCGGCTCATCGCGTGTGGCCTATGCCGCCGTGTACCCCCTGATGACCGCCTTCAATGCCTTGCCCAAAGCGGCCTTCGTGCCCATTTTGGTGGTGTGGTTCGGCATCGGCATCGGACCGGCCATCCTGACCGCCTTCCTCATCAGCTTCTTCCCCATCATGGTCAACATCGCCACTGGCCTGGCCACGCTGGAGCCCGAATTGGAAGATGTGCTGCGCGTCCTGGGCGCGCGCCGCTGGGATGTGCTGATCAAGGTCGGTCTGCCGCGCTCCATGCCTTATTTCTACGGCTCGCTCAAGGTCGCCATCACGCTGGCGTTTGTGGGTACCACCGTGTCCGAGATGACCGCCGCCAACGAGGGCATCGGCTATCTGCTGATCTCGGCGGGTTCGGCCATGCAAATGGGCCTGGCCTTTGCCGGCCTGGTGGTGGTCGGGGCCATGGCCATGATCATGTACGAACTCTTCAGCATGGTCGAGAAACACACCACCGCCTGGGCCCACCGGGGTTCGCAAAACGGCTGAAGCGATTCGCGCGTGACAAGCCGCAGGTGACGAAGCCGGGCGGCTTTGTCATACTTGAGGGTCAGGAGTCGCCCCATCCATGCCCTACGCCCAAGCCCGACCGCACCCCCGCCTGCAAGCCTTTGTGGCCAGCCTGACCTCGCTGGTCAATCGCCGGGCCGACGAGGCCACCACCTTGGCCGAGGGGCGCGAGTTGTTGCGCGAACTGGTCAGCCACGACGACTGGCTGCCTGACGAGCAGGCCCGGCCCGACCCGCAGCGCTATCAGCAGTTTTTGCTCTATGCCGACCCGCAGGATCGCTTCTCGGTGGTCAGCTTTGTGTGGGGCCCGGGGCAGTCGACCCCCATCCACAACCACACCGTCTGGGGCCTGGTGGGCATGATGCGTGGCCAGGAAAACTGCCAGGCCTATGTGCGCGATGCCCGCGGCCATTATGTGCCCAGCGGCGAACCGCTCACCCTCTTGCCCGGGCAGATCGAAGCCGTCTCGCCCACCATCGGTGACATCCATCTGGTTCGCAACGGCTTGGCCGACCGCGCCTCCATCAGCATCCATGTGTATGGGGCCAACATCGGCAAAGTGCGCCGCCATGTGTTCACGCCTGAAGGCGAGGCCAAAGAATTCATCTCGGGCTACAGCAACGCACTTGCGACCTGGCAAGCCCCGCAGGGGCTGGACGTCACTCCGGTGGCCGAAGTGCTCGATGCCTTGCAAAACCGGCGCGAAATCGCCTTGCTCGATGTGCGCGAAGAAGACCCCTACGCGCAGTGCCATCCGCTCTTTGCGGTCAACCTGCCCCTCTCCAGGCTGGAGGCCGACGCCTATACCCGCATCCCGCGCCGCGACACCCCCGTGGTGGTGTATGACGACGGCGAGGGCTGGGCCGAGATCGCCGCGCATCGATTGCAAGCCCTGGGCTACACCCGTGTGAGCCTCTTGCAAGGTGGCTTGCAGGGCTGGCAACAGGCCGGGGCCGAACTGTTTCAAGACGTCAACACCCCCAGCAAAGCCTTTGGCGAATGGGTCGAGTCCATACGCCACACCCCGTCATTGAGCGCCCAGGAAGTGCAGGCCCTCATCGATGGCGGCACCGACATGGTGGTGCTCGATGCCCGCCGCCTCGATGAATACCAGACCATGAACATCCCCACCGGGGTCAGCGTGCCGGGGGCAGAGCTGGTCTTGCGGGCCCGGGCCATGGCGCCCAACCCCCATACCCGCATCGTCGTCAATTGCGCCGGGCGCACCCGCTCCATCATCGGCACCCAGTCGCTGGTCAATGCCGGCATCCCCAACCCCGTCGCGGCCTTGCGCAACGGCACCATCGGCTGGACCCTGGCCGGGCAGCGCCTCGAGACCGGTGCCGATCGCCGCTTCAAAGAAGTCAGCCCCGAGCAATTGCGACAGGCCCAGGCCGAGGCCCGCGCCGTCGCCGAGCGCGCCGGTGTGGCTCGCATCGACCGGCGCACCTTGCTCGCCTGGCAGGCCCAGCCTGAGCGCAGCACTTATGTGTGCGATGTGCGCACCCCCGATGAATACCTCGCCGCGCATTGGCCCGGCAGCCTGTCGACTCAGGGCGGCCAACTGGTGCAAGAGACCGACCACACCGCGGCGGTGCGCGGTGCGCGCCTGGTCCTCATCGATCCCCTGGGCGTGCGCGCCGACATGAGCGCCTCCTGGTTGGCGCAAATGGGCTGGGAAGTGGCGGTGCTCGAAGGCATCACCGACGCCGACCTCAGCGAAACCGGGCCCGAGCGTCGCATCCATCCGGCCCATGCCACCCCGATGATCGACGCCGCCCGATTGGTCCAACGCCTGCCAGAGGGTGACACCTGGCTGATCGACCTCGGCACAGCCGCCCAGTTCATTCGGGGCCACATCGCGGGTGCCTTGGGGATGTTGCGCGCCACCTTGGCGGCAGATTTCAAAGCGGCCTTGTCGCTCAAGGGCAGCGCCCCGCGCTGCTGTGTGCTCACCTGTGCCGATGGCATCGCCAGCCCTTATGCCATGGGCGATCTGCAGCAGGCCCTCGCAGACAGCGGTGTACAGGCCGAGGTTTTGGCGCTGCAAGGGGGCAACGCCGCCTGGGCCCGCGCCGGACACGCCTTGGAGCGCGGCACAGACGGGCTGTTGGCCCATCGCATCGACCGCTACCGGCGACCTTATGAGGGCACGGCCAACGCCCATGCCGCCATGCAGGCGTATCTGGACTGGGAGTTTGGCTTGGTCGAGCAATTGCGCCGAGACGGCACGCATCACTTTCAGGTCATCTGAAGCGGCGCGCTGCACCCATGCCCCACAGCCCCCAAATCCAGCGCCAGGCCCTGTGGGTGGCGTTGGGCCTGATTTTGATTTGGGGCGCCAACTTTTCGGTGCAAAAGATCGTGTTCCAGGCCATGTCGCCCAGCGGTTTTCTGCTGGCCCGTTACCTGGTCATGCCGCTGTGCGCGCTGCTGGTGCTGGCTTGGCGTTACGGGCTGCGCTTTCCGGTGCTGTCGCGCCAGGAGTTCTGGGTGCTGGCCAAACTGGGGTTCATCGGCCACTTCATGCATGTGGTGCCGGTGACTTACGGCATTTACTGGTCGACGGCGTTTTCCAGCTCGGTCATCCTGGCTTGCGGCCCCATCTTCACACTGCTGATTTTGCGTGCCCGCCAGCTCGAACGCCTGGGCCGCTGGCAAATCGTCGGCGTCGCCGTGGCTTGCGTCGGGGTGTTGCTGTTCCTCAGCGACAAACTTTTGGGCGGGGCCTGGCGCGCCACCGGGGGTGATTTGGTCTTGCTGGTGGCCGCCTCCTTGTTCTCTTATTACACCGTGGCCGCCAAGCCTGTCATCGAGCGCCACGGGGGCTTGCTGACCATGGGCTATGCCACCTTGTTTGGGTCGGTGCCGGTGGTGCTCTTCAATGCCCCGCTGGCCTGG
>JBEBAJ010000199.1:0-5007 GCA_041158965.1 Pseudomonadota bacterium
AAGCCATGCGCCGCGATTTTGTGGCCAATGTGTCGCATGAGATTCGCACGCCGCTCACCGTCTTGTCGGGCTTTGTCGAGACCATGCAAAGCCTGGATTTGTCGCCCGAGCAACAAAAGACCTATCTGACGACGATGGCGACCCAGGCCCAACGGATGCAGTCATTGGTCGAGGATTTGCTCACGCTGTCGAGGCTGGAGGGCAGCCCCATGCCCGGCACCGAGCCCACAGCGCTGTCGGTGTTCTGGAACGCCTTGCAGGCCGAAGCACAGGCCATCGATGAAGTCATGCAATCGACCCTGGGCGGGCGACATGTGATTGAGTTTGACCCGCCCGAAGCCCCGGCCTTGCAGTGTCTGGGCCAGCGCAGCGAATTGCAAAGCGCCATGTCCAATTTGCTCGCCAACGCCCTGCGCTACACACCGGCAGGCGGGCGTGTGCAAGTGAACTGGCGGCTTGGCCCGCAAGGCGAAGGCATCTACAGCGTGACCGACAATGGCCCCGGTATCGCCCCTGAGCATTTGCCCCGCATCACCGAGCGCTTTTATCGGGTGGATCGCAGTCGCTCGCGGGAAACGGGGGGCACGGGGCTGGGTTTATCGATCGTCAAACACGTCATGCAACGCCATGGCGGAGAGTTGCGCATAGAAAGCGAGCCCGGTCAGGGCTCTGTCTTCAGCATGGTGATGCCGCCTCATCGCCTCAGCGCAGCAGATTCAGCGCTGCCGCCGGATCACCACCCACAATAGCGCGCCCAGCACGATCGAGACGATGGTCAAGGCCAAACTGCTGCTGATCCAGAACGCTTGCGGCCCCAACAGGGGCGACCAACCCCAGCCGCCGATATAGGCCAGCCAATAGCCGCCACTGAGGCCGATGCCCCATAAAAAAGTGGCGTAAACCAGCATAGGCAGCAGGGTGACCCGGTAGCAGCGCAAGACAAAGAAACACAGCACTTGCAAGGCGTCGACGCTTTGGTACCAAACCAGCCAGGCCAACAGGTCACTGGCTTGCCGGGCCACCTCGGCATCCTGAATATAAAGCCCCGCAATCAGGTCGCGCCCCAGGGCCAAGCCAAGGCCACCGGCCAGGGTCGTTAAAAACAACCATTTGAAGCCATGCCGGATGGCGGCACGCGACATATCGGGGCGTCCTGCGCCGATCCAGTAACTGACGCGCGCACTGGTGGCGATGGACAGAGACAGCGGCACCATATAGAGCAGGGCACCGAGGTTGGAGGTGATCTGGTGGCTGGCGGCCGCCTGGCTGCCCAGCCGGGCGATCAGCAGCGCCATCAAGGTGTACGAGGTCACCTCAACCGTGATCGAAGCGGCATTGGGCAAGCCCAGCCGCAACATATCCAACAATTGGCGGGGGTGAGGTGGCTCCATCTTGCGCCACAAGTAAAGGCGACGGTAGTTGCCCCGGATCAGGGCCCCTATGGAGAAAATGGCCATCACCAAATTGACCACCAAGGTGGCGTAGGCGCAGCCGATCAGGCCCCAACCGCTGAGCTCACCCACACCAAAAGTGAATAAAACCGAAAGAGGGATTTTGCAGGCCAGACCCAGCACCTGAACCCAGGTCACGGCTTTGGGCCGACCCAGGGCCTGATTGAGGTTGGCATAAAGGCGGAACCAAAGCGCTGGCGGCAGCGCCCAGGCCAGGATCTGCAAGTAGTGTTCGATGACGGGTCGCAACTCTTGCGGCACCTGCGTCCATTCCAGTGCAATGCCCGAGTTCATGAGCAAGGCCATCCCCAGCGCGCAAGTGCCCAGCCAGATGTAGATGGACTGGCGCAATAGTCGCCCCATGGCACGGGGCCGCCCGGCGCCATTCAATTCAGAGAATATGGGCAGGGTGGCTTGCAAGACACCCATCAGGGTCACAAACACACTGATGTAAATGGCCGACCCCACCGACAAGGCGGCCAGGGCCGATTCGGCATAGCGCCCCGCGACCACGGTGTCGGTGACGCCAAAGGCCATGACGGCCAACTGACCCACCCACACGGTCAGTGCATGTTTGGCGATCAGGCGGCTTTCACTCACGGCCTGTTGTCCTGGCGACGCTGGAAGAGCACCAGGTTTTCATATTGGTCGGTGGGGCGGCGCACGGTTTGCACCCATCGCCAATTCTCAGATCGAGGATCGGCCTCGAAATCTTTTTGCTCGCGAGCACCCAGTACCAGCCAATCGCACTGCGCGGGGTCTTGTCGTTCGATGCGCATCTGACCATGGTGCTGCAAAGCGGCCATTTGCGCGCGCGAGAGGCCTTGCACCTGCACGCAAGCCGGGTGGCTCATGAGGGCCGCCACATTGCGCGCCAGGGGGGCATAGCCTCGGGCAAAATCGATCATGGGCATCCACAGCGTCATCAGCAAAAGCCAGCAAAGCGTGGCACCGCTGGCGGGCAGGACCAGGCTTTTCCAGAGGACCGAGCGGTGCCGACCCACCCGCCAGGCCACCAGGGCCGCCCAGGTGAGGGTGGACAACAAGGCCAGGGTAAAAACCCAGGGGTTGAAGGTCAAATCGAGCCCGGGCAAAAGGCGACGCACGTTGGCGGCAGGCCGGGTCGGCCAGCCGCTCACCCCGGCCAGCCAGATCAGCCAGATGAGCAAGGCCGAGCCGCTGAAAAAGAGCAATGTGAACCAATCGATGAGGGCCGATACGCTGCGGCGCAAGGTGGGCAGGGCAAAAGTGGCCAAAGCCGCCAAGTGCGGCAGGGTCAGCAACAGGGCGCGATCTTCCTGGAATGTGAACACGGCGGCGCCCGCTGCCGGCAGGGCCAAAATGCCCGGCAGGGCCATGTGCCGGCTGGGGCGGCGACGGCACCAGGCATGGCGCCAGACCCACAATGACCAGATCACCAATGGCCACGCGGGCCAGGTGAACCAGATCCAGAGGCGCAACAGGGTCAGGACATTCCTGGTCCCGTCGGGCCAGCCACGCCAGGTGTTTTGCCACAAACCCAAGTGTTGGCTGAGGGCCGCGATCAGCGCCAAGCCCAGGGCCAGCATCAGCACATGGCCCAAGCGATGGGGGTCTTCTGAGTCTTGGGCCACCCATGCACATGCCCCCAGCCCCATCAGCAAGGCCAGGGTCGGGGCGCCAGACAGGCTCATGCCCAGCAGGGCCGCCAGCGTGAGCGCCAGGTGAGCGCGATGATGTCGGGTGGAGAGCCCCGACATGCCGCACAGCAAAAGGCTGCTCATGCAAAGCTGGACGGCCATGGGGGTGACCTCGTGCGAAGCCTGTGCCAGCCCCAGACAGGCCACCAGTGCCAACAAACCTGCATCGGCCAAGACACGGGCGTAATCGTCAGGGCGGGCCTCGCCCCCAAACGCAAAGGCCACCGGTTGGGCGCCGGGGCTGCGGGCCAGCAGCTCAATCGCTTTCCAGGTGCTGGCCAATGTCAAGCCCAGCATCAGGGCATACGGGACCCGACTGACCCAGGCAGGGTCCCAGCCTGGCGGGGCCAGGGCCAGGGCCCAGGCACCCAGCCAATAAGGCAGCAATGCAGGGGCCTCGGGGGGCAAGCCCAGAAAAGAGGGGGCCCACCAATCGGCCAGACCCGTGGAGAGCTCCAGCATCACCCCCAGGCTGCTCATGTCGATGGTTTTCCAGGGCTCGCGACCCCAGAAACCCGGCATGACATAAGCCAGCACGAACAAGACCAATGCCACACGGGGCAGGCGACGCACCTCAACCTGGCTGACGATGGCGGGGGTGGGATTGTTCACGGGGATAGAACCGTCTTGGAGTGGCACCCAACAAAAAGGGCAACCCGGCGTAGCCTGGCTGCCCTCTGTATTGGCCAGTGAGCCGGTTTACTTGCTGGTCGTCTTGTAACGATTGCGGAAGCGCTCGACACGTCCGCCCATGTTGTCGACCGACTTTTGGGTGCCGGTATAGAAGGGGTGTGATTCGCTGGAGGTATCGAGCTTGAACAAAGGCAACTCACGGCCATCGTCCATTTTCACGGTTTCCTTGGCGTTGACACAAGAACGTGTGACGAACTTGAAGCCGTTGGAGAGATCCACGAAGCAAACTTCGCGGTATTCGGGGTGAATGCCTTCTTTCATGGGGAATCCTTGGTGTCAGTACGGTAGCCGCTCCGGCCCATCCGGGGTACTTTCCGCTCAACCCGTCATTATGCCATAAAGCGCAGGACAGTGGGCAGGGTGTGACCCGTCAACCGCCCCGGCGCATCATGTCAAAGAAATCGACGTTCGATTTGGTGGCCTTCATGTTTTTCAGCATCAGCTCCATGGCCTCGATTTCGTCCATGTTGTACATGAACTGGCGAAGAATGCGGGTTTTTTGCAGAATTTCAGGGGGCAACAGCAATTCCTCGCGGCGTGTGCCACTGCGGTTGAGCTGTATGGCCGGAAACACCCGCTTTTCATAGAGGCGACGGTCGAGGTGAATTTCACAGTTGCCTGTGCCCTTGAATTCTTCGAAGATGACTTCGTCCATGCGCGAGCCGGTGTCGATCAGGGCGGTCGCGATGATGGTGAGCGACCCGCCTTCTTCCACATTGCGGGCGGCACCGAAAAAGCGCTTGGGGCGTTGCAAGGCGTTGGCGTCCACGCCGCCCGTGAGCACCTTGCCTGAAGAAGGCACCACGTTGTTGTAGGCGCGGGCCAGGCGGGTGATCGAATCGAGCAAAATGATCACGTCTTTTTTGAGCTCGACCAGGCGTTTGGCGCGCTCGATCACCATCTCGGCCACGTGGACATGGCGGGCGGCAGGCTCATCGAACGTCGAGGCGATCACCTCGCCGCGCACGCTGCGCTGCATTTCGGTGACCTCTTCAGGGCGTTCGTCGACCAGCAACACCATCATGTGGCTGTCGGGGAAGTTGGCCGTGATGGCGTGCGCGATGTGCTGCATCATCACGGTTTTACCGCTTTTGGGCGGGGCCACCAGCAAGGCGCGCTGGCCTTTGCCGATGGGGGCGATGATGTCGATGATGCGCCCGGTGATGTTTTCTTCGCTCTTGATG
>JBEBAJ010000200.1:0-5005 GCA_041158965.1 Pseudomonadota bacterium
CGCCTCTTCTGGCCCGGGCACCCCTTATCACATGGCTGGCGAATTGTTCAAGTACATGGCCAATGTGAACCTGGTTCATGTGCCCTACAAAGGCAGTTCAGGCGCACGCACGGATGTCTTGGGCGGCCAGGTGGACCTGATGTTCGATGCCGTGACCACCATGGCCGAGCATGTGCGCACGGGCAAGGTCAAGGCGCTGGCCACGACGGGCAAAACCCGCTCCAGTGTCTTGCCCGATGTGCCGACTGTCCACGAGTCGGGCGTGCCCAACTACGAGGCGACAGTCTGGATAGGCCTGATGGCGCCCAAAGGCACCCCGAAGGATGTGATCGATCGGATCAATGGCATAGTCAATCAGGCCATGCGTCAGCCCGAATTGCGCCAGCAATGGGCCAAACAGGGTGCGGTGCCGATGCACATGAGTGCGGCAGAGTTTGACAAATTTTTGAACGACGACATTCAGAAATGGGGCGCTGTGATCAAGTCTGCCAACATCAAGGTCGATTGAGCGTTTTCTTTTCCATCTTTGTGGAACATGTCCGGGGCCGCGTGGCCCTAGGCCATGGACGATTGGGCATGGCTCTCGTGTAAAGACCGCCTGACTGATTCTGCAAATGCATGAACAGTGCACCCGGTCAAAGCGACCCGACATTCAGCGTTTAAGACTCATGGGCTGAATGGAGACACGGGTCAGTCCATCTCTTTTCCAGGATGATTCCTTGACCAGATAAAAAATTCCTTCCGGGCCCTTGGCCAAGGTGGCTTGCCCGCCCCCGGACTCTATGAGTGAATTCAACTCGGTTTTACCAGCGTCCACAAAACGTCCATCGCCAGACTGAATCAGCATTGAAGTTGAGTGATATCCAGAAGAAAGCCAATCAGGCTGGCTGACAAACAAATCAATCTTGCCGTCGCCATTGAAATCACGAAAGATGGGGACATAACCAGCATGACCGCTGGTATCAAAACCAATACGGACCATATCCGTCACGTCTTCAAAAACGCCATTTCCTTTGTTTTGTAAAAACTGTATCTCGCTGCGGTGCGGTGTGAATGCATCTGGCGCGTTGAACCTGTAGCTAAACACGACCACATCCAAGCGGCCATCTTGATTGAAGTCGACGGCACGCGCCCGTATGTCATGACTCGAATTGGGATTCGCCGGGTCGGCAAATAAGGTATCGAGGCGCGGACCTGGCAATTTAGCCACCTCTCTAAACCCCACTGAATTTGTGTTGATGTCAAGTTCGAAAAGCCGGGTGTCGTTGCCAGGTACAGATCCATCCGAATCCACCACTATCGCCTGAATCATTCCATTGCCCAAAAAGTCACCGGCAGCAATGCCGGACCCACCGACCATACCCTGACGCTGCGTTAAGCCAGTAGAAGAACCTAAGAACTGAGGGAATCCTGAATAGCCTGTCACCAACACATCATCATAACCATCGCGATTGATGTCCGCACACGTCACAGAATGCATCCAGGTTTGTTCAGCATAAGCGACTTTGATGAACGATTGCCCCTGGTTCATCAGCGCATAAGGCTTCACCGGGTGATTCATGTCTGTGTAGGCCGACAGAAAGACATCCAGTTTGCCATCCCCATTGAAGTCACCAAAACAAACATCTCCGACCCCTTCGATCAGATTGGATGAGTTGGGTAACCACTTGCCTGTGATCTCTTTGAAAACACCCGATTCCCAACCCAAAATATGGAGGGATGTATTGCTGTATTCAGCAGGGGTGTTGGGTTGTGTTTCAAAAGAAACAAAAAATATTTCGTCAACCCCATCTCCGTCAATGTCGCGAGGAAAAATATAGCTGACAGGATTGTTGCGACTCCCGTCGCGATAAAAACCAAAATTGACCGAAGCTACAACCGGGCCAAAAAAACCTGTTTGGATGGCAGGCGATGGCGCAATACCTGAACCTCCTCCACCGCCACCGCAGGCTGAAAGACCCGCCAAACACAAAGACAAGCAAGTGGAAAAACTGAAGCGGCTGAAAACCATGGACGCATCTTAAGTGATTGTGTCACTCACTGTCACCAAATTTCAGCAAACGTAGTCCAACAACCCTCTTCGTGATGCTGCACCCAAGGCCTCATTGAATGTGGTGGCAGATTGTTCGCGTCGGGAGTCGAATGACCAATGAGTTTTAAAGACACTTTTGCTGGGTGCTATGCCCCTGGGTCTGCCCGTGTCTACTGCTTGCTCTTGCGCTGCATTGCCGATTTCCAATTTGAATCGGGTCGTGACCATTCGTCATGTTTACTGATTATATTCTCAAATTGATCAATATTTAAATTGTATTCAAATGGATTAAGCAATTACCCCGTTTATGCTCAAGGACGGCGAAGTTAGCATGGACTTGGTATTTCAATCGTCTAGGGAAGCTCTGCAAAACCCGCTGCGTGCAAGTTTCGCCCAAAATCGGGATGCCATGCAAGGCGGATTTCGCCGCAGATATCCGAAGATATCTGCAAGAAGTCCAACGAAGCAGGGCGCCCGAGTTTGGGATGAAACGACGCATGGGGCTTTGCAGAGCTTCCCTAGATTGAATGCAGCAGTCAGGAGTCTTACATGCGTCGAATTTTGGCTTTGGGGACCGCGCTTCTGAGCGCTTTGGTATTGGTGGCTTGCGGCGGTAGCGGTTCTGATGGAAACCAGGCCCCCAAAGTGAAATTCAGCTCGATGGTGAGTTTTGGCGATAGCCTGAGCGATGTGGGCACTTATAAGGTGGGCATGATCGCCGCATTGGGCGGGGGCATGTATACCGTCAACTCGGACAGTGCCAAGAACTGGACCACTTTGGTATCGGCACAATTGGGCTTGCCTGCCCCATGCCCCGCGCGAACCGGCTTGAATGGCTCGGTATTTGGCGTGTCCCCCGCATATCACCCGGAATGCCGCAACTACGCCCAAGGGGGCTCTCGGGTTGTGCACCCCTTTGGCCCAGGCAATGCCAATCTGGGTGGTAATAATGCGCTGCTGGGGCAATTGACGGACTCTGTTGAGGCTCAAATCACCCGCCACCTCACAGTGGCTGGCGGCTCGTTCTCAGGCACCGAGTTGGTGACTGTGGTGGCTGGCGCCAACGATTTGTTCATGCAGTTTCAGGTGCTGAATGCATTGGCCAATGGCTACTTCGATGTCTATGCCCCAGGCATCGCCATGTGGTCAGACCAAGATGCGGCCAGTGTTTATGCGGCGGTACCTGGTGGAATGAACGCCGTCGTTGGTGCCATGGCACCAATCATGGCCCGCAAAATGAGCGATGCCGCCACCGATTTGGCCAATCTGATCAAAACACAAATTGTGGCCAATGGCGCCAAGTATGTGCTGGTGATGAATATGCCCAATGTCAGCCGTACGCCATTTGCCCTTGGTTTGAACAACCCTGGTCTGGCGGCTGTACTAGACGGCATGACTCAAGCGTTCAATGCCACTTTGCGGACTGCGCTGGCGGGAACCAGCGGCGTCAAATTTGGCGACGCCTATGCGTCCAACACCGATCAATTCAACAACCCGGCCCAATACGGCTTGACCAACGTCACCACCCCCGCTTGTGTATTGGCCGCTCCGGCCAACCCCATCGGCAGTTCATTGGCTTGCAGCACAGCCAATGTGATTGCGGGCGATGTGTCGAAGTACCTGTTTGCCGACGGGGTACACCCTAGCCCTTATGGCCAGTTTTTATTGGCCCAGGATGCCGTTAAATATTTATTGGCCGCCGGTTGGCTGTGAAAACGCTCTGAAGGAAACCCCATGAAATTCATCTTTTCTCTGTGTTTGCTGGGTTTGAGCACTGCAGCGTGGTCACAACAAAGGGGCGATATGTTTTGGCGTTTGGGCCATGGCTCTGTCTCTACGGCAGGAGGGGGCGCGCTCAGCGCCCCAAGCCCGACGGGGGCCCAGTTAGATCCCGGATCGGCCAGCGCCTTGGTGGCAGGCGTGACCTATTTTTACGGCCCTAACCTGTCGGTTGACTTATCAGCCGCGCAGCCTTACAAATTGAGGTTGAATGGGGCTGGGGCCTGGGCGGGTACCGGGGCATTGGGCGAAGTGAAGATGATGCCCATCACGGTCATGGCACAGTACCGGTTTATGGCCCCTGCCCATGCGCTGCGCCCCTATGTCGGTTTGGGGCTGACCCATGCCTTGTTCTCTGACGAAACGGGCAGCGGTTCCCTGACTGCGCTGACGCAGCCGGGCATGGGGCGAACCACAAAAATACAAGTCGATAGCAAATGGGCCCCAACCGCACAGTTCGGTGCCTCCTATGCATTGGACAAGTCGTTGTTCATTGATTTAAGCTACAGCATGACCACCTTGAGCACTCGCCTGGGCTTATCGAGTGGGCAAAGCCAAAACCTGAAACTTGACCCGACGACGTTGACCATTTCGGTGGGATATAAATTCTGATGGTTGCACCATAGGCATCAAAATTGACCCATGGATATGAACTCAACCCCCATCATTCAAGCCATCGCTCAACGCGACGCGGCCCGCGTGGCCGCATTGTTGGCCAAAGACACCACCGCCCTTGATGACCTGCTCGATGACGAATTGGTTTATGTGCATTCCACCGGTGTGGCCGATACCAAAGTGAGTTATCTGGAAGGCTTGATGACTGGCGTTTGGGATTATCACAAGCTGTCCCTGCGCGACCATCGCTATGTGGTGCACACCGGGACCGTGCTGGTGTTTTGTCGCATGGCCATAGAGATCACTGTGCGCGGCACTTTCAAGTCGTTCGAAAGCAATGCCCTGCTCGTTTGGATACAGCGCCCTTCTGGATGGAAACTGGCGGCAGTCCAGTCGAGCAGCATTGTGGCGGGTTGACGGGATGCGGGTGATGGGCCCCGAAGCGGCGTAAGCCCCCATCAGGAGAAGAACATGTCTGCCATTTCATTTGGCCTACAAAACAAGGTCTGTCTGATCACCGGCGCGGCCCAGGGCATCGGCGCGGCCTGCGCCCAATTGATGGCGGACGAAGGGGCCCGG
>JBEBAJ010000201.1:0-4944 GCA_041158965.1 Pseudomonadota bacterium
GAGAAGCCCACCTGTTGCAACTCTTCGGCCAATGCGTCGCACTGGATTTGAGTGCTGGCAAACACGATGGCCTGATCGATGCTGGTATCGCGCAACCAGTGATCGAGCAGCTGGCGCTTGTGAAAGGGGTTGTCGGCCCAGAACATCAGTTGCTTGATGCTGGCATGCTTTTCTTGCGGGGTATCGATCTGAACCCGGCGCGGCTGTCGCATGATGCGAGCGGCCAATTGTTGAATGCGCGGTGCAAAGGTGGCGCTGAACATCAGGGTTTGACGGCGCTGCTCAGTCAGGCGGTGGACTTCGGCCAAGTCATCAGAGAAACCCAAATCGAGCATGCGGTCTGCTTCATCCACCACCAGAAATTGCACCTGGTCCAACTGAAGGTGGTTAGAGCGCTGCAAATCGAGCAAGCGGCCAGGGGTGGCCACCACCAGGTCGGCATTTTGCAAACGCGCGATTTGAACGGCGTAGGGCAATCCACCGACCACGCAAGCAATGCGCAGTCCCTTGCAATGCTTGACCAAGTCGATGGCGTCGTGTGCCACCTGTTGCGCCAATTCACGCGTGGGGCACAGCACCAGCGCACCGGGCACGGCAGGTTTGAAATGGCGCGGGTTGGTCGGGTCTTTGCGGCGCGGCTTTTTCGGCAAAGGCTCGCCTGCAGCTTCGGCGGCAGCGACCATTTCGGCCCACTGGCGCTCTTGCTCGGCCTGCCGGTCTTTTTGCTGTTGCAACAAGGTGTGCAATACGGGCAACAAAAAAGCCGCGGTTTTGCCGCTGCCGGTTTGGCTGGAAACCATCAGGTCATTCTGGTTTTGGGCCTCTGGGTCGTGCAGGGTCAGCGGAATGGCCTGCGCCTGCACGGCGGTGGGTGCTGTGAAGCCCAGGTCGGCCACAGCGTTCAAAAGTTCAGGGGCGAGCCCCAACAATGCAAAAGGATGGTCTGCGTTCATGCGAATATGCGCCCCAGGCAATGAGAGGCGACTTTGTGACAGGGTGGTTCAACACATCAACCTGCAAACAAAGTTCGGCATGGCGGGCCCGAAAGAGCCACAACGCAACGCGCCGTGGGGGCGCTTCAAGGTGTGAGGAAGATGCACAATCCAGCAAGGGAAACTCGCTGGGGTATCGTTATTATTGCACACATCGCCCAAATACTCAACGCCGCATGATATTCCTGTCATGAATGGGGGGCTGGCTCAAGTTTCTGACCCCCATGACTCTGAAACCGTGGGGACACCTGAAATCAGATCGGGGTGATTTTGCGTATGCGGTTATTCCCATAGTCGGCCACATAGAGCTGGCCGCTGCTGTCTACATCAATGCCGAATGGGATGCTGAATCTAGCCGTTGCGCCAGAGCCATCCAGATATCCCGGAAAACCAAAAACCCCGGCCAGCGTGCCGATCACGCCCCCCAGACTGATCTTGCAGATCTGGCAATTGATGCTATCTGACACATACACCTGGCCACTGTGATCCACAGCAATGCCAAAAGGGGAGGTATATTTCGATGCCGTACCCGTGCCATACACACTTACCACCGGCCTCAACCCGGCCAGCGTGCTGACCACCCCAGCCGGCGTGATTTGACGAACGCAGCGGTTATTCTGATCGGCCACATACAAATTGCCGCTGGTGTCCACAACGACCCCAGAGGGGCCGTCAAATTTTGCGGTTCCAACTGTGCCATCCACATACCCCGCTGCCCTCATCCCGGCCAGGGTACTGACCACGCCCGCAGGGCTGATCTTGCGAATCAGGTGGTTGCCGTAATCTGCCACATACACATGGCCACTGCTGTCCACGACGACACTAGACGGGGCGTTAAATTTTGCCGTACCCCCCGAGCCATCCACATATCCCTTCAGCGACATCCCGGCCAGTGTGCTGACCACACCCTGCGGGGTGATTTTTCGTACTGCGTGGTTGGCGTGATCTGCCACATACACATGGCCACTGTTGTCCAAGGCAACGCCAGTAGGGTTGCTGAATTTCGCCGTGGCGCCTGTGCCATTGTCAGTGCCATACACCCCCCCCACACCCGCCAAGGTGCTGACCACGCCCTGCGGGCTGATTTTTCGCACAGCGTGGTTGGCGAAATCTGCCACATACACCTGGCCGCTGCTGTCCACGACAACCCCATATGGGGTGTTAAAGGTTGCCGTTGCACCTGTGCCATCGGTCAAGGGCGTGTTCGCCCCCGTGCCCGCCCATGTGCTCACCAAACAAGGATAGTTGGGGGGTGACACGCTGCCACTGCCTGAGCCACTGCCGGATGCACTTCCCGCGCCTGCGATGTCTCCTTCGCTCCAACCGACACCCCCACCATTGCAGGCCGCAAGCAGGGCGGCGGCATCGAGTGCCAACGCAGTGCCCATGAAATGGCGGCGTTTCAAGCCCAACGGCTCTTTAGGGTCGGTAGGCTGTGCCACATTGTGGCTGGAGCAGTCTTGCGGGCGGTGCTGGGTCATAGTGCCTCTTGGATGTGAATACAAGCGCAGCAATAAAGGGTTAAAAAATCGGAGAGATTTTGCGTATGAGCTGGTTGTTGTAATCGGCCACATACAAAACGCCGTTGCCCGCCACGGCGACGCCAGTGGGGGTGTAAAACTTCGCCAAGCCGCCATTGCCATTGTCATGGCCGACTTCCCCTGTCCCTGCCACGGTGCTCACGACGCCCACCGGGGTGATTTTGCGTATGCGGTGGTTAGACGCGTCGGCCACATACACATTGCCGTTGCCGTCCACAGCGACACCCCTCGGGTTGCTGAATTTGGCCGTCGTGCCCGTGCCATTGTCGGCACCTGCCACCCCCGCCGTGCCTGCCAGTGTGCTGACCTCGCCCTGCGGGCTGATCTTGCGGATCAGGTGGTTGTTGTAATCTGCCACATAGACATTCCCACTGACGTCCACTGCGACGCCAGCAGGGTTGTCCATTTTTGCAGTGGCTGCCGAACCATCCTCATAACCCGCTGTCCCCCCCACACCAGCCAACGTGCTGACCTCGCCCTGCGGGCTGATCTTGCGTATCTGATGGTTGGATAAATCAGCCACATACACGGCGCCACTGGCATCCACAGCGACGCCAAACGGGTTATAAAACTTGGCCGTCACGCCAGAGCCATCCACACGACCCGCCATGCTCAAACCAGCCAGCGTGCTGACCACGCCATCAGGGTTGATCATGCGAATGCGGTTGTTGAGCTGATCGGCGACATACACATTGCCACTGGCATCCACAGCCACGCCCTTGGGGTAGCTGAATGACGCCGTGACACCCGAGCCATTGACAGCCCCGGATGTCCCCGTGCCTGCCAAAGTGCTGACCACACCTGCCGGGCTGATCTTGCGGATCAGGTGGTTGTTGAATTCTGCGACATACACATGGCCACTGCTGTCCACAGCAACCCCGGCAGGGGTGTAAAAAGTCGCTGTTCCCCCTGCGCCATTGTCTGCGCCTATGGCCCCTGTCCCCGCCAAGGTAGTCACTGCCCAGGGGTAGTTCGCACCTCCCCCACTTCCTCCCCCACTTCCACCTCCCCCCCCACCGCCGCAGGCAGCGAGCAAGGCGGCGGCATCGAGTGCCAACGCAGTGCCCATGAAATGGCGGCGTTTCAAGCCCAGCGGTTCTGTGAAATTGGCTCCCTGCGCCGGGGTCTTGGCGCAGTGATCGGGCTTGCCAGCGCTTGATTCAGGGTGGTGTTTCATCGTGCGGCCTCTTGGATGTGGTCAAAGGTCAAGCGCGCACCATGGCGCCCTTTAATGAATATTATAGTAATACTTTTAAAAAATAAATAATTTTTTATGAATAAAATATATTGCGGCCATGGCATGTCCAGTCCCAATGCGCCCGCTCTCCCGTCAAAATGAGGAGGCCTCTGGCACAGCCGCAATCTCTCACTTGAGAAAGTGAGTGCGGTAGTAAATGAGTTCGTCGATGGATTCGTGCACGTCGGCCAGAGCAGTATGGGCCTGACGTTTCTTAAAGCCGTTATAGACCTCCGGCTTCCAGCGACGAGCCAGCTCTTTGAGGGTGCTGACGTCAAGGTTGCGGTAGTGCAGCCAGGATTCCAATTTGGGCATGTATTTCACCAGAAATCGGCGATCTTGGCCGATGGTGTTGCCACACAGGGGCGAAGCGCCCTTCGAAACATGGGTTTTGATGAAGTCAATCAGAATTTGCTCGGCCTGTGCCTCGGTCACTGTAGAGGCTTTGACCTTGTCGATCAGGCCGCTTTTGCCATGGGTGCCTTTGTTCCAGGCGTCCATCGCGTTCAACACCTCATCACTTTGGTGGATGACCAGCACCGGTCCTTCGACTCGGGGTTCGAGTTGGGGCCCGGTGATGACCACGGCGATTTCCAGCAGGCGTTCTTTTTCCGGGTCAAGGCCTGACATTTCACAGTCTATCCAGACCAGATTGAGGTCTGATTTAGCCAGGGTGGCGGTTTGACTTTCAGGCGTGGAAGAAGCGCTCATGGGGCCATTGTCGCCGATGCAGACATGACCCTGCCAGGCACAGGGGCCGTCCCGAATGCCCTAAACTTCAGCCCATGCCTCTGATCTCTGATCCCACATGGGTGGCCACTCTGGCGTTGAGCGCACTATTGTTGGCCAATTCTCTGGTTCGATGGTGGCTGGCCGGTCGCCAGATGCGCCACATCGCCCGCCACGCCGACCAGGTGCCGGCTGATTTTGCCGACAGTGTGGGTTTGCCCGAGCACCGAAAAGCAGCGCGTTACGCCATGAGCAAACTGCGCCTGAGCCTGCTGGACATTGCGCTCGATGCAGTGGTGTTGCTGGGCTGGACTTTGCTGGGCGGGCTGGATGCGCTGAATCAGGCCTTGATGCAGTGGTTGGACCCCGGGTTGTCGCAACAGATGGTGTTGGTGGTGGCCTTCATGCTGATCGGGGGGCTGATTCACCTCCCGCTAAGTTGGTA
>JBEBAJ010000202.1:0-4927 GCA_041158965.1 Pseudomonadota bacterium
GTTGCTGTTCATTTTGGCGGTTGGCCTGTCGGTCACCATGGGATTGATGAATTTCATCAATCTGGCCCATGGGGCGTTTGCCATGGCCGGCGGCTATTTGACACTGATCTGGATGCAGCGCCTTGATCTGCCTTTTTTGTGGTGCCTGCCTTTGGCCTTTATCGCCACCGCCTTGTTGGGGGCGGTGCTTGAGCGGACCCTGTACCGCCCCATGTACGGCAAACCGCATCTGGACCAAGTGCTGTTCTCTATCGGCCTGTCATTCATGTCGGTGGCTACCGTCGACTATTTCATGGGCTCGCAGCAACAGATCATGCAATTGCCCGACTGGTTGCGTGGCCGCACAGAGCTGTGGGACGGGGCTTTGGGCATGGGGCATTACCGTCTTTTCATCATCGCGGTCTGCGCGGCCCTGACCGTCGCGTTGCAATTTGTATTGGCCAAAACCCGCTTTGGCAGTCAATTGCGAGCAAGCGTCGATGACGCCAGGGTGGCGCAAGGCCTGGGCATACCGGTCAACCGGGTGTTTGCTCTGACTTTTTCGATCGGCTCTGGCCTGGCGGGGCTGGGCGGGGCTCTATCCGCCGAGGTGCTGGGCATGGACCCCACATTTCCGCTGAAATTCATGGTCTATTTTCTGATCGTGGTGGCTGTTGGCGGCACTTCTTCGGTCACCGGCCCCCTTTTGGCGGCCTTGCTGCTGGGTGTGGCCGACGTCATGGGCAAGTACCACGCGCCCAAGTTGGGGGGCTTTATGGTCTACACCCTGATGATTGCGTTGCTGATCTGGCGCCCTCATGGCCTGTTTGTGCGGCAAGGGGGTCGTCAATGACCCTCAACCCCACAAACGCCCCAGACCTGGCTCAAGGCCGTTGGCGTTGGCCTGAAGCCACACTATGGTTGTGCGCTTTTGCCGCGCCTGCCCTCTGGCCCGGACATGCACTGATCATCAATGAAATGGCGATTGCCGCGCTCTTTGCGCTCTCTCTTGACTTGGTGCTGGGCTACGCAGGCATTGTGACGCTGGGCCATGCGGCTTTTTTGGGTTTTGGGTCTTATGCCGCTGCGCTGTTTGCCAAGCACATCCATCCAGACCCGTTGTGGGGGCTGCTGGTGGGCATGCTGGCCGCGGCCTTGTTGGGTGCAGTCTGCTCGACCACTATTTGGCGAGGGTCTGACCTGACCCGCTTAATGGTCACCTTGGGGGTGGCCCTGGTGCTGCTCGAGTTGGCCAACAAAATCGACGGGCTGACGGGTGGTTCTGACGGCTTGCAGGGCGTGATCATGGGGCCCCTGCTGGGCCATTTTGAGTTTGACCTTTACGGGAAAACGGCGGCCTGGTATTCGTTATCGGTGTTATTGATTTTGTTTGCGCTGGCGCGCCGTTGTGTGCAATCCCCTTGGGGGGCCACACTGATGGCGGTGCGCGACAACCCCCTGCGTGCGACATCCGTCGGCATCTCAGCACCCGCCCGGCTGAGTGCCGCCTACACACTGGCGGCCGGGTTGGCGGGTGCAGCGGGGGCTTTGTTGGCGCAGACGACCGGATTTGCCTCGCTGGATGTATTCTCGCTAGAGCGTTCGGCCGATGCGGTACTGATGCTGGTGATCGGCGGAGCAGGTTGGCTTTATGGGGGCCTTATCGGGGCTGTGGTGTTCAAGCTTTTGCATGACATGATCTCCAGCATCACGCCCCAATACTGGACGTTCTGGATGGGTCTGTTCCTTGTCTTGCTGATGTTGCTGGGGCGTGAACGGTTATCGCTGACACGGCTGTGGCCACGCCGCGGGGGATAGACATGAGTCAACCCGTATTGCTCGCCACAGGACTGGTCAAGCGCTTTGATGGCATCGTCGCGACCGACCATGTCAACCTGTCTATGCCCGAGGGGGCCCGGCATGCCCTGATTGGCCCCAATGGCGCAGGCAAAACCACTCTGATCAATCTGCTGACCGGGGTGCTACCCCCTTCCGAGGGACGCATTGAACTGCTGGGCCAGGACATCAGCCACTTGTCCGCGCATCGGCGTGTCGCGCAGGGCCTGGTGCGCACCTTTCAAATCAACCAGTTGTTTGCCAGCATGTCGCCATCTCAAACCTTGGCGATGGTGGTGTCACAACGGCGCGGCCTGGGACAACGCTGGTGGCCGCGACTGGGATGTGATGCCGCAGTGGTCCATCGTTGTGCAGAATTGCTCGCCCTTTTCCGGTTGGAAAGCGTGATGCACCAAAATACCGCGCAACTGCCTTACGGCAAACGGCGACTGCTGGAAATGGCCATCGCGCTGGCGTGCGAGCCCAAGGTATTGCTGCTCGACGAGCCTATGGCAGGTGTGCCCGGGGGTGAGCGCGATGAGTTGTTGCAGACGCTCTCGACTTTGCCCACCAATGTATCTGTGCTTCTGATTGAGCACGACATGGACCTGGTATTTGATTTTGCCCAGCGCATCACGGTGCTGGTCAACGGGGCCGTCCTGATGGAAGGCACACCGACCGAAGTGTCGGCCGACCCTCGGGTCAAAGCCGTGTATCTGGGCCGGGGGGAGAGCATCGCATGAGCGATTTGCTGCAAATTTCTGGTCTTTCAGCAGGCTATGGCGACGCCGTGGTGCTGAACGACATCCATTTGAGCCTAGGCCGGGGCCAAACCTTGGCCTTGCTGGGCAGAAACGGGGTGGGCAAGACCACGCTCATCGATACACTGGTCGGCGCGACGCGCCAACACGCCGGTCGCATTGCGCTCGATGGGGTCGAATTACATCGCCTGCCTTCACAAGCGCGTGCGGCGGCAGGCATCGGGTGGGTGCCCCAAGAGAGAAATATATTCAAATCGCTGACAGTGCATGAGAACATGACCGCCGTCGCCCGACCCGGCCCGTGGACCCCTGATCGGGCCTACCAGTTGTTCCCACGACTGGCCGAGCGCAAAGGCAATCTGGGCACACAACTCTCGGGGGGAGAGCAACAAATGTTGGCCATGGCCCGGGCGCTGGTGCTGAACCCCAAATTGCTTCTGCTCGATGAGCCCCTGGAAGGCCTGGCCCCGATCATCGTCGAAGAACTGCTGGGCGCAGTCGCACGCATCACCCAAAACGAGGGTATGTCGGTCATCATCGTCGAACAGCACCCCCAAGCCATTTTGGCCATCAGCCAACGGGCCGTGGTGCTAGACCATGGCACCGTCGTGCACACCAGCGACGCCCTCACCCTGCGACAGCAACCCGAGTTGCTGGATCGCCTTTTGGGTGTAGCGCACCATTGACCCCCGAGGAGCTGCAAATGTTCATCAAAAACACCTGGTATGTGGCCTGCACACTTCAAGAGCTGGCCGACCTGGGCGACCGCCCGCTGGGCCGAACCATATGCATGGAAAAAATGGCCTTTTTCCGTGGCCCCGATGGCCAGGTTGCGGCGGTAGAAGATTTTTGTCCGCACCGGGGTGCCCCGCTCTCGCTGGGCAAGGTGTGCCAGGGCAGGCTGCAATGCGGCTACCACGGCTTGATGATGGGCACCGATGGAAAAGCTGTAGAGATGCCTTTGCAGCGAGTGCGCGGTTTTCCGGCAGTCAAGTCCTATGCCGTCATCGAGCGCTATGGTTTTGTCTGGGTCTGGCCGGGTGATCAGACTCTGGCCGATCCAGCCCAATTACCAGTGTTTGACTTCTTTGACCACCCCGACTGGGCCTATGGCGGCGGCCTTTACCATGTCAAAGCAGACTACCGTTTGATGATCGACAACCTGATGGACCTGACGCACGAGACCTATGTACACGCCAACAGCATCGGTCAACCCGAGGTGGACGAAACCGCATGTGAGACCAAGGTCGACGGTGACCGGGTGGTGACGCAACGATTCATGAGCGGCATCCACGCGCCGCCTTTTTGGCAAATGGCCATGAAGGCCAACGGCCTGGACCCGCAGGCCTTGGTGGATCGATGGCAAATCTGCCGCTTCACCCCACCCAGTCACATCATGATTGATGTGGGCGTGGCGCTGGCCGGGCACGGGGGCTTTGATGCCCCACCCGAAGTCAAGGCCTATAGCGTGGTGGTCGACTTCATCACCCCCGAGACTGAAACAACACACTGGTACCACTGGGGCATGGCGCGAAATTTCAAGGCCAGTGACCCGGTGCTGACTGATCAAATCCGTGAAGGACAGGGCAAAATTTTCGGCGAAGACATGGAAATGTTGCAACGCCAGCAAGACAACATCAGCCGCTGGCCCGAGCGCAAATTGCTGATGCTCAATATCGACGCCGGGGGCGTTCAGTCGCGCCGCGTGATTGACCGTTTGTTGACACAAGAACAAGGGGCCCACGCATGAGCGAACCCATTGATGAAGTCAACGGTGGCGCATTTGAGGTCGTGTTGGCCAAGCGCGGGCTGACGCTCACCGTCAACCCGGGCCAAAGCATCCTGCAAGCTTTGCAAGTGGCGGGCATCGAAGTTCCCTTTTCGTGCACAGAGGGTATATGCGGCACCTGCCAGACCGCCGTCAAAGAGGGCACCCCAGACCACTGGGACATGTACCTGACACCCGAAGAGCAAGAAAAAAACGACTGCATGATGATCTGCATCTCGCGCAGCAAGAGCAAGCGGTTGGTGCTCGACCTCTAGGGAAGCTCTGCAAAACATTCTGGCCCTCCATGAGCCCTCCAGCCCATGTACTCGCCACAACGAATGCAGGCGTTCCAGGCCTGGTGATCTGATGTGCTTGTCCTTATCTGGCTCAGAGATTGTTGCGTCAGGCTCCTAAAATTAATTTTTGACCATTGGTACTATTACTGGCAAAAATTTCTGAATTTTTATATTACTATGGTATTCATTTATGCCATTGGAGCAAAAAATGAATATCAAGGAAAGACTCGGAATGATTGGCGCCCTGCTGATCTTTGGGTTGTCTGGATGCCAAGACCCTGGCCTCA
>JBEBAJ010000203.1:0-5249 GCA_041158965.1 Pseudomonadota bacterium
GGGTGTCGTTCGCGCAGTTCGCGTTTGAGTACTTTGCCGATTTCGCTGCGTGGCAAGGCGTCAAGAAAAACCAAAGAAGCCAGGCGTTGAACCTTGCCCACCCGCTCATTGACCCAGGCCCGCAAGGAGACCTCGTCCAAGTCCTGTGTGTCTTTGGCGTGGCGAACCACATAAGCCACCGGGGTTTCGCCCCAGGCCCTTGAACTGACCCCCACCACCGCACACTCGGCCACGGCGGGGTGGCTGCGCAACACACTCTCGATATCGACCGGGTACACATTGAAGCCCCCGGAAATAATCATGTCTTTTTTTCGGTCACCCAGAATCAAAAATCCGTCTTCATCAAATCGCCCGATGTCGCCGGTGCGTATAAAGCGTTTGCCCGCATCATCAAACCACTCGACTTCGCGCGTTTTGTCGGGCAAGCGATGGTATCCCTTCATCATGGCGCCCGAATGGCCCACCACCTCGCCAGACTCGCCGGGCCCCACAGGGCGCCCTTGCGCATCGATCAGTCGAATGTCATGCCCCTTTGCAGGTCGGCCCACGGTGTGCAATTTGTCCGGGTGGAGGTGGCAATGCAATTCGGTTCGGCCACCGCCTTCGGTCATGCCATAGTACTCGGTCAGACCACCGGGCCAGCGGTTCAGGATATCGCGCTTCAACTCAGCCCGAAACGGGGCGCTGGTGCAAAACTTGGCCTCGAAATGGCTGAGGTCATAGCGTTCGAAGTCGGCAAAATCCATCAGGCGCTGGTACTGAACGGGGACCAGCATGGTATGGGTCACCCGGTGTTGTTCGGCCAACTCCAAGTAACCGCGCACATCGAATTTCTTCAACAGCACCACCGTGCCACCCAAGGCCAGGGTGGGAATCAGGCTGACCAGTGTGGTGTTCGAATACAAGGGCGTCGAATTCAGGCAAACCGTGTCAGGGCCATAGCCATTGTCACGGGCCCGTTCGATCTGGGTCCAGCGCATGCCAAAGGGTTGCAAGATGCCTTTGGGCACCCCGGTGGTGCCCGAGGAATAAATCAGGTTGAATGGCCAATCGGCTTGAGGCTCTACCACCGAAGGTGTTCGGCGGGTGTCCAGCCAATCGGTCCAGCTGCGGCCCACCGCCGAATCGTCCAGTGCAATGCGCACCAGCCCGTCCTGCGGTGGTGGCAGACGATCCACGGTATCGGCATCGGTGAAGATCAGCTTGGCTTGGGCGTTGTCCAGCATGGCTTGCAAATGTTCGGCGGTGCCCGAGGGGGCCAATGGGGCCACCACCACGCCGCATTGCACGCAAGCCATGAATGTCACGACATAAGCCAATGAGGTGGCGGCACAAATGGCCACCACATCGCCGGGCTTGAGGCCATCTCGCTGCAGCGCGGCTGCCACCTGATTTTTCAGGGCCGAATAAGCAGATAGGCTCAGGCTTTCCTCCCCCAGAATCAGGACGGGCTTGTCATGTGCATTCATGCGGACATTATCGGCCAACAGGCGATAAACTCGGGGCATGACCGTTGTGCACGCGCCAGCCGAGTGGGTAGATTCTCCGATCGCATTGCGACGCTTATTGGCCACGCTGATCATCATTGCCTTGGGCAATGGGGCGATGTATGTGGTCTCGGTGGTCTTGCCGGCCGTACAGTCCGAGTTCGGCGTCAGTCGCGGCGGTGCAGCCTTGCCCTACACACTATTGATGATAGGTTTCGGCGCTGGCGGCATCCTCATGGGCAAAGTGGCCGACCGATTCGGGGTCTGGCCGCCTTTGATTTTGGGCGGCTTGGCGACTTGCCTGGGCTATGTCCTGGCGGCCCATGCCGAAGGCATCTGGGCTTTCAGCCTGGCGCATGGATTGATTCTGGGCTTGATGGGCAGTGCAGTGACTTTTGCCCCGCTCATGGCCGATACCGCCCAGTGGTGGAACCGACGCCGTGGCATGGCGGTGGCGGTCTGCGCCAGCGGCAACTATTTGGCCGGGGCATTTTGGCCTCAGGTGGTTCAATGGGGGGTGGCGAATGTGGGCTGGCGCGACACCTACACAGCTTTGGGTCTGGTCTGCGGAGGCGGCATGCTTTTGCTCTCCCTGATGTTCAGGGTTCGTCCGCCCTTGGCCACCACCAACCCGGGCCCTTCTTCTTCAGTCCATGCCACCTCATGGGTGAGCGAGGAACCCCTGGGTCTGCCCAGATGGCGCGCCCTCACACTCCTGAGCGTGGCTGGTGTGGCCTGTTGTGTCGCCATGGCCATGCCCCAGGTGCACATCGTGGCTTATTGCACCGACCTCGGCTTTGGCCCGGCGCGCGGGGCCGAGATGTTGTCGCTGATGCTGGCTTGCGGCATAGTCAGCCGGTTGGTCTCCGGCCATATTTGTGACCGCATCGGTGGTTTGCGCACCTTGTTGCTGGGCTCGGTTTTGCAGGGCACCGCCTTGCTGCTTTTTTTGCCCTTCGAGGGCATGGCCGCCCTTTATCTGGCCTCTGCGCTGTTCGGGCTTTTTCAGGGAGGCATCGTCCCTTCTTACGCGATCATTGTGCGCGAATACTTTCCTGCCCAGCGTGCAGGTGTGCAAACCGGCACGGTGATCATGGCCACCTTGGTCGGCATGGCCTTGGGAGGATGGATGTCGGGGGCCATTTTTGACCTGACGGGCAGTTACAAGGCCGCATTTGTGAACGGCATCGCCTGGAACTTGCTCAACCTCTCAATCGCCTTTTACTTCTTCAGGCGCGCCCGGGCCCTGGGTCAGTTGCGCTGAACGCTCAGGCCCCTTTCAAGGCCAGCGTCATCCGCTCACAAAAACCGGCAAACCGGGCCGAGTCCAGCCATCGCACCACCACCACCGCATCCAGCGCGGGCTCCATCCAGACATAGTTGCCGCCAGCGCCGACCATGAACCAGGCCTGTTCGCTGGTTCCGGGGAAGTGCTTGCCCTGTTGGTTGAGCCAGGTCAGCATGCCGTAAAACGGGGCCAAGGGACAAGGCCGTGTCATGTCACGCACCCAGTCGGCGGGCAAGATTTGTTTCGGCTGTCCGGCCACGTCCCAGCGCCCGCCTTGCAGCAGCAATTGACCGATGTGGGCCTGATCGATGGCCGAGATCGACACTCCCGCACCCCAGTGGGTGCCGCCCGGCACCGACTGCACCCTTTGTGCGGGCCGCCCGCCCTTGGCGGGCAACTCGACCCATGCATGATCGTAGCCACGCCACTCAAATCCCGATCCGGCGCCCAGTGGTTTCAGAATTTCGCGCTCAAACACTTCGGGCAGGGCCTCATTGAAGAGGTGCAACAAGGCCAGTGAGAGTTGGTTGATGCGAACATCGTTGTATTCCCAGTAGTTCCCCGGGGCTTGCAGGGGGCGGGCGCTGCCTTTGACACCCTCGACTTTTTTCGGGTCGTGTGCCACATGGCGGTAACGGTCCACAGTGTCAGGCAATCCCAGGCACTCGCCCTCCCATTCGCTGACCTGGGTCAGCAAATGGCGCCAGGTGATGGCTCGGTTGTGCGGCGAGTCAAAGCCAATGCCGGGCAACTGGGCCACCACGGGACGGTCGGGGTCAGGCAAGAGGCCATCGCGCAAGGCCACCCCGGCCAGCAAGGCCAGATAGGTTTTGGCCACGCTGAAAGTCAGGTCGGCTCGCTCGGGGGTGCCCCAGCGACAAACTTCGCGACCGTGTTGCAATACCAATCCACTGACCCCGCCGCGCGCATGCACCGGTCCAAACAGACGGTTATAGGGTGCAGGGTCTTCGCGGTGTACCCCCCAGCGATCAGGCTCGGTCGCCGGGTCGCGTGTCCAGTCCACTTCATGTGACAAGGCGAATTCGATGGCCTCGGAAAACGGGCCTTTGGTGGCGAGCTCATTCATCGGGGGCATGACAGTCTCAGGCGGTGGCTGCCGCATTGGTTTGCGAGCCCAGGCGCAGGGCCTGGTTAATGCGCGGCATGACTTGGTGTGCCATGAGCTCCATGGAACGCCGACCCAGGGCCGGGTCGACCAAGTCCATGCCGGCATAGACGATCTCTCCAAAATCGCCGACTTGTTCGCGCAGGGCCAGAATTTGGTCCACGACCTCGTTCACCGTGCCACAGATCACCAAGTCGTCAAGCAGTCGATCCAGAGTGACATGGTGGTCCTCCTCATCGGCATGCCGTTTGAAAATGACATGGCGCTTGGAAATCATCATCTTGGTCAACATTTGACGGTAATAGTAGCGGTAGGGGCTGTTGGCGGCTTCACGGCCATAGCGTTGAGCGGTGGCGCTGTCATCGGCCACAAAAATGGTGCGTGCCACCCGCCAGTCGGTGTTGTGGGCGACCTGGCCAACCAGGGCCTTGCCTTGAGCGTAGTTCTCCCAGTGGCTGTTGAGCCAATGGGGCAATAAAAAATTGGCCGACATGGGGTGAAAGTCGCGTTGGCCCATGGCGATCACCCCCTTGGAATACGGGGCCACCACGGTGCCGACGATTTCTGGCCTGGGTGCTTGGTAGGGCTTCATCAAAATGCCTCGGCCTATCTCAGGCACTTGGGTGCGCCGCGTGCTGACTTCGAAGCGCTGGTTGGGCGAGACGATGTCGTACGGCGGTTCGCCCTCCCAGATGGCCAGAATCACATCGATGGCTTCGGCAAAAATCTGGTTGCGGTCCTGGTCGAGGATGCCCAGGGCTTCGGCGTCCGAGGCCAGCGCGCCGGGCGAGATGCCAAAAATGAAGCGGCCTTTGGCCAGGTGGTCAAACATGGCCGCTTGCGAGGCAATCAAAGTCGGGTGTGAGTGCGACAGATTCGAGGTGCCCGAGCCGAGTTTGATCTGTCGGGTCTCTGGGATCAGGGTGGCCAAAAACATCAGGCTATTGGTCACGTTCTCTGCCTTGTCGGTCAGAAATAACCCAGTCTCATGGCATGGCTCCAATATGTCCCCCCTATTGTCCAACGATGTCACTGCTTTTTGCTTCCTGGTTGTCAATTGATCATTAAAAACTCGGGAATGCTCGGGTAAACCCGATGCCGTTTGGGCGTCAAAGCGGCTTCAATCTCGGGAGTGAAATGAGCTCAACCGCAATGAAATGGAGTGAAGGGCATGAGATGGTCTAAGCATTTGATGGTTTGCATGGGAGTGATGGCAACTTTGTGGGGGTGGGGCACCGCCCTGGCTCAGCCTGCGGGCTACCCCAACAAGCCGATACGCCTGATCGTGCCTGCGGGCAGTGGGGACAGTTGTGACATTTTGTCCCGGGTGATCGGCCCCAAATTGGGC
>JBEBAJ010000204.1:0-4835 GCA_041158965.1 Pseudomonadota bacterium
TGCTGCGGTGCCATTGGCTTCGGCAATAATCGCCAGATAGTCATCCACGATCGATTGGATTTTTGCTTTGGTGTCGGCCATGCTGCCAGTGTGCGCATCCACCGCACTGTTGATGGCCCCAACATTCGTCGCTGTCACGCCTGTCACACCCATGTCTGCATAATTCGAATAGGTGGGGATTGCTTGAGTGCTGTCATTCGCATAGTTGACGATCGAGGCCACCGCCACAACCAAGGCTTTTAATTCACCAAAGGTATCCACTTTCAGCTGCCCCCCGTTGTCGGAAAGCGCCGATAGGGCGCTTTGAATGGCCGCAATATTGCTGTCGCTCACCGCACCTGCTCCGCTGTTTGGCAGACCAATCAGCACCAGGTCGCTGACGGTCAAGGGGGTGGTCAGGGCCGGCATGTTGGCCGTCGGGCCCGCAGCGAGCGTCATGACTTTGACCACCACGGCGGCGATGGCATTGATTTCGGCAACGGTGTCGACCGCGGTCGTGCTCAGGCTGCCAATCACATCATTCAATAGGCTCAGTTCATTGGTCTCGTAGACCTTGTTTGCACTGAAACCCAATGTGACCCCGATGGTGGCATAGTCCTCTGTGGCCGGATTGGTGCCGGGCGTGAGATCTGCCGCAGAACCATTGGCCTCGGCCAAGATCTTCACGTACGCATCGACGACGGTTTGAACCTTGGCCTTGCTGTCGACCTTGGAGGCGTCGAGCGCATCAATGGCGCTGTTGATGGCGGCCAGATTGGTACTGGTCACACCGGTCACCCCCAGCGTGGTGTAGTTGGCCAATGTGGGCGGGGTATTTTTGGGATCGGTGGCGTACGCATTGATGGTATTTTGAGCGGCGATGACCGGGTCTGGTGTGGGTGCAGCCAGGTTGCCATCGCCCTGGTCTGCAGCCACCACAAGGGCCAAACCAGCCAGTCCGGCCAAGCCTATGCCGGTGACTTGCAAGCCGCTCAAGCCACCGATCCAGTCTTGTTGGGGCAAGTCGCTGATCACAGGCCCGGAATAGGATGCAAACCCCGCTTGCCCATGACTGGCACCCTCACCCGCTGGCGGCACATTCAAACCCGCAGGAGTGATGGCCGTTAGGTCGTATGCGGCATACCCTCCCCCTTCCAAAGCCCCAACGACCGACGCAGGCGGGTGGTCAAAGTAAGCTTCGATCACCAAATCTGGAACATCCGGATTGGCCTTTGTTTTTTTGCCGCGCAGGAAGTCAAAGAAAGATTTTTCTTCCTGTTCAATGGCAATGTGCAGGTTTTGCCCCACGCGCTTGGCCACAATTTTGGCCGGTGCGCCCTTTTCATCTGCGCCCGCGAGGCTGTTTTGAATCACATAGGTCGCCCCTGCTTGGGCCTTGATGACGGCCGCTTCACCATTGGCAAGCCCTGAGCTCAATTGTTTGCGTGCCGTGGTTCGCCCGTCTTGCACCACGCGCACTTGATAAATCGCCATTCAGTTGTCCTTTTTTACCGCTGCACACCCCACCCAGGCCCAAGACTCAGCAATGACCGGCACGCACGGCCATTCGATCAGAACGGTTGAGTGGAGTGCTGAGACATGCGAGGTGCATGCGAATGTGGTCGTCTCACCTTGGAAAGGGGCGCGAACGCATCATTATACATATTAGGTATTCAATAAATGATTTAAAAAATAATAATTGAGTTAATTTATGTTCAATGACGCAAGAAAATGCGATCTGCGGCAGGCGTTAAAAAGTGGTCAATAGCAGATAATGAGGGCCTGCATTGCAGGGCGATTCCAAAAGCATAGGCTTCCAGCGTTATGAAAGAAAAAACATGATCACGGGCATGAACCATTTCACAGCGATCGCCCATGATCGCGACGCCGCATTGGATTTTTATGAAAAATTGCTGGGACTCAAAGCGGGGTACCGCCCCGAACTGGGCTTTCCCGGTGCCTGGTTGTATGCCGGTGAAACCGCTGTGCTGCATTTGTATTTTGATCGACCCCTGCCCAACCCGGCTGCCGGGGTGATCGACCACATGGCATTTACCACGCAGAATTTGAAAGCGGTGAAAGCCCGTTTTGACGCTTGGGGCTACCCCTATCAATTGCAGCATCGCGAGGGCGGGCCGTGGCAATTGTTTTGCCATGACCCCAGCGGAGCCAAAGTGGAGTTGAATTTTTCAGGCTCTGAGTCACTCGATTAAGGAAGCCCTGCAAAACTCGCTGCGTGCAAGTTTCGCCCAAAATCAGGATGCCATGCAAGGTGAATTTCGCCGCATATTTCCGAAGATATCTGCAAAAAGTCCAACGAAGCAAGGCGCCCGAGTTCGGGATGAAACGTCGGATGGGGTATGGCAGAGCTTCCTTAAGGGGCCTTCAGCATGTAAGCCGAGGCCAACTGCATGAAGCCTTCCAATTGGGGGTCTGTCTCGGTTTCTTCACTCAAAATCCGGGCCACGGTCGGTGCCATGGCCATGGCCTCACGCGCGTTCAGAAACAAGGCCCGCCAACGCCGGGCCAGCACATCTTCCACCGTGCAGGCGTACTCGCAACGCGCGGCATAGCGCACCATGGCTTGTGTCAAGCCCATGCCGATGACCTGATCGTGCCCCGGACAGCGCTGAACCTCGACCCAACACTGTCCATAGAGGTGGGGGCCGGGCGCTTGGTGGATGGGCGACGCCGGGTCGGCCCCCCCGTTTGCCCCTGACAACGCATGATTCACGGTCTGGCCACCAGGGCGCGAGGGCAACACCCCGGCGTCAAAGCAGGCGTGCAAGACCGATTCGGCCATGGCTCGGTAGGTGGTCCATTTGCCACCGGTGACGCTGATGAGCCCGCTGTGATCCGTGACGATGAGGTGCTCGCGGGAAAGTTGCCTGGTTGGCGTGCCGCCTTGCTGCGGGGCCACCAAGGGGCGCAGCCCCACCCAGATGCTTTGTATGTCTTCGCGCCGCACGGGTTGAGAGAGGTATTTGGAGGCCTCGGACAAAATGAATTCGATCTCGTGGTCAAAGGGCTGCGGCTCGCGTGGCAGATCGGCCCTGGGCGTGTCGGTAGTGCCCAGTAGGACGGACCCCATCCAGGGGACGATGAACAAGACCCTGCCATCCTGGGTGTGCGGCACCAGCATGGCGTGGTCTGCCGGCATGAATTTTCGGTCGACGACCATATGCACCCCCTGACTGGGAGTGACCATCCGCTCAGGGCGCAAGGCCGAGCGGTCGGTATGCATTTTTTGCCGGAATTCATCGACCCACACCCCAGTGGCGTTCACCACCGCCCTCGCCTGAACCTGGGCCTTGACCCCCTCTTGCCTGTCTTGCACCGTCAAGACAAAAGACTGGCCATGGCCCCCCGATATGTCGCAGACTTCGGCATGGTTGAGGGGCAGGCCACCGGCTTGCTCGATGCTGCGGGCCAGCGCCAGCGCCAAGCGGGCGTCGTCAAACTGGGCGTCCCAATACAAGATGCCGCCGCGCAGGCCCTTGGCTTGCAAGCCGGGCAGCGCCTGGAGGGTCTCTTGGGGTGACAGCCACTGGGTGGCCCCCAGACCGGCTTGGCCTGCCAGAAATTCGTAGAGTTTTAGCCCCAAACCCCAGAACAAGAGTTGTCCCCATTGATAGGCGGGCAGCACAAAGGGCAAGGGATGGGAGAGGTGGGGCGCATTGTGCAGGACATTTTGGCGTTCTCGCAATGCATCCCGGACCAATGGCCAATGGCCTTGCGCCAGATAGCGCACCCCACCGTGCAGCAGTTTGGTTGAGCGCGAAGAAGTGCCGCCACCAAAGTCATGAGCGTCGAGCACCAGCACCGAAAAGCCCCGCAAGGCGGCATCGAGCCCCACGCCCAAACCGGTCGCACCGCCCCCAACCACCACCAAGTCATACGCGGCGTGGGTAGAGAGTCGGTGCACAAGTTCGCTGCGATTCATGACTGTCGGGGCCAACCACCATGGGCTGAAGCCTGATTTTTCATCATAACAAAGCGAGACCACCCCCAACGGCCTCCCCTAGCTAGGCACGCCCATGCCTGGCCTGAACGGACGCCGATTTCAGTATTATTTTATTACTTTATTGAAGATTTATGCGTCATTTTGTGATAATTTAATGCACTTTTTGAATTTCCTATTGAATCGACATGAAACTCAATTGCAAGGCATCTGTGTTTGTCTTGGTGTTGCTTTTGGCGGGTTGTGGCGGAGGTGGTGGCGCAAGCTCAGCGCCTCAGGGGCCCGACATCACGCTGCAACCCGCGAACACCTCGGTCTACGAGGGGGATGCGGCCACCTTTAGTGTGGCGGCCAACGACTATGGCGTGGTGAACTATCAGTGGAAGAAAAATGGGGCTGCCATCGCGGGGGCCACATCCGCCCAGTACACGACCGCTGCGACCACTTTGGCCGACGACCACACCCAGTACAGTGTCGAGATCAAGGGCCCATCGGGCACCCGCAGCAGTGTGTCGGCCATCTTAACGGTGAAGCAGGCATCGCCTTTCATCAACACCGCCCCCACGCCACAGACCGTGGTGAACGGCCAAATGGCCCAGTTCAGCGTGAGCGCCGACGGCAGGCCCAGCCTGAGTTATCAGTGGAAAATGAATGGCAGCGCCATTGCAGGGGCCACCGGCAGCAGTTACCGCTTCACGGCCACCTTGGCCGACGACGGTAAGCAATACAGCGTCACCATCAGCAATGCGCAAGGCACCCTAACCAGCGATGCCGTGACGCTCAGTGTGGTTCCACCGCCCGCACGCAGTGAGTTGCTGATCACCGAGGTCTCGTCTTGCTACGTGGTGTGCTGGTTTGAGATTTATAACCCCACATCCAGCCCGATCAACTTGAG
>JBEBAJ010000205.1:0-4795 GCA_041158965.1 Pseudomonadota bacterium
GACGATGAGGCTTACAACATCTGGACGCAAGAAATCGGGCTGCCGCCCGAGCGCGTGATACGCATAGGCGACAACAAGGGCGGCCGGTACAAGAGCGACAACTTCTGGATGATGGCCGATACCGGCCCCTGCGGCCCGTGCTCGGAGATTTTTTACGACCATGGCCCGCACATTCCGGGCGGGCCGCCAGGCAGCCCCGATGAAGACGGCGACCGCTACATCGAAATCTGGAATAACGTGTTCATGCAGTTCGAGATGCATGAAGACGGCTCGACCACCCCTTTGCCCGCGCCTTGTGTGGACACGGGCATGGGGTTGGAGCGGCTGGCCGCCATTTTGCAGGGCGTGCACAGCAATTATGAAATTGATCTCTTTGATACCCTGATCAAAGCCGCTGCGAAAGAAACCGCTTGCCAAGATTTGAACAGCCCGAGCCTGCGGGTGATCGCCGACCATTTGCGTGCCACTGCCTTTTTGGTTGCCGACGGCGTGATCCCCAGCAATGAAGGGCGCGGCTATGTGCAAAGGCGCATCGTCAGACGGGCCATTCGCCATGGCTACAAGCTGGGACGCAAGTCCCCGTTCTTTTATAAACTGGTGCCTGTGTTGGTTGAGTTGATGGGCGAGGCCTACCCCAACCTGAAATCCAATGCGCAGCGCATCGCCGATGTGCTCAAAGCCGAAGAAGAGCGTTTTTACGAGACGCTGGAGAACGGCATGCAGATTCTGGATGCGGCGCTGGAAGCCGGGGCCAAAAAACTGTCGGGCGATGTGGCGTTCAAACTGCACGACACCTATGGCTTCCCGCTGGATCTGACCAATGACGTCTGCCGCGAACGGGGTGTCAGCGTCGATGAAGCGGGATTTGATGCGGCGATGAACCGCCAAAAAGAGCAAGCCCGTGCCGCAGGCAAGTTCAAGATGGACAAAGCGCTTGACTATCAGGGCGCGGGCAACCAATTCGTGGGTTACGAGCAGTTGGCCACGCAAGCCAAGGTGCTGGCCCTTTATGTGGAAGGCACACCGGTGCAGCAACTGATGCCCGGCCAATTGGGCGTGGTGGTGCTAGATACCACGCCCTTTTATGCCGAGTCGGGCGGGCAGGTGGGCGACAGTGGCCTTATCCGCACGGGATCAGCCCAGTTTGACGTTGTAGACACGCAAAAAATCAAAGCCGATGTGTATGGGCACCACGGCACCCTCACGGGGGGGGCCTTGAATGTGGGGGACAACGTACAGGCCCAGGTCAACACGACTGCCCGAGCCGCTACCGTGCGCAACCACAGCGCCACTCATCTCATGCACAAGGCGCTGCGTGAGGTGCTGGGCGATCATGTGCAGCAAAAAGGCTCGCTGGTTACGCCAGAGCGCACCCGCTTTGACTTCGCTCACAATGCAGCGCTCACCGATGAGCAGATACGCCGCATAGAGGCGCTGGTCAATGCCGAGGTGCTGGACAACGCCGCCACGCAGGCGCGGGTCATGGACATCGAGTCAGCCCAAAAGACCGGCGCCATGATGCTGTTTGGTGAAAAATATGGCGAAACCGTGCGTGTGCTCGACATTGGCTCCAGCCGCGAATTGTGTGGCGGCACCCATGTGCGTGCCACCGGCGACATCGGGCTGTTCAAGGTCGTGGCCGAATCCGGCGTGGCTGCCGGTGTGCGTCGCATTGAAGCCGTCACCGGCGAGAATGCATTGAGCTATTTGCAGGGCATAGAGCACACCATGGCGCAAGCGGCGCAAATGCTCAAAGCGCCGGCCGAACAGATCAATGCCCGCATTGCCCAGGTGATGGAGCAGGTGCGCGCCCTGGAAAAAGACATCGCTGCACTCAAGGGCAAACTGGCCTCGGCCCAGGGCGACGAGCTGCTGTCTCAAGCCCAAGACATCAAGGGCGTCAAGGTACTGGCGGCTCTGTTGCCTGGCGCGGATGCCAAGGTGCTGCGTGAGACCCTGGACAAGCTCAAAGACAAGCTCAAAACCGCCGCCATCGTGTTGGCCGCCATCGAGGGCGACAAGGTGCAAATTGCCGCTGGCGTCACAGCCGACAACGTGGCCAAAGTCAAAGCGGGAGAGCTGGTCAACTTTGTGGCGCAGCAAGTGGGTGGAAAAGGCGGTGGTAAGCCCGACATGGCCATGGCAGGTGGCACCCAGCCCGCCGGTTTGCCCCAGGCCCTGGCGAGTGTGGCCGATTGGGTTGCGGCCAAACTCTGAACCCAATGGCTCAACATAGCCCCACCATGTCTGAGCCTTTGCACCCAACCGAGGTGGCACACCCGCGTGCCATTCGCAGCTTTGTGCGGCGCACGGGGCGGGTCACTACCGGTCAGGCCAAAGCGTTTGAGGCCTTGGGGCCTGAATACATCCTGCCCCATCAGGCCGGGCCGCTTGATGTGGACCGCGCCTTTGGACCTGCACTGATTGGCCACCCCTTGGTGCTTGAAATCGGTTTTGGCATGGGCGAGGCCACAGCCCATATTGCGGGTGTCTTGCCAGACACCCGGTTTTTGTGCTGCGAAGTTCATGAGCCCGGTGTCGGCGCTTTGCTCAAGCGCATCGGCGAACAACAAATACAGAACATACGCATCGTTGCGCATGATGCGGTCGAGGTGTTGCGCGACATGATTGCGCCTGCCTCACTCGATGGGGTGCATGTGTTTTTTCCTGACCCTTGGCATAAAAAGCGCCACCACAAAAGGCGCTTGATCCAGCCGCCGCTGGTGCATGAGTTGGCCTTGCGCCTCAAACCGGGGGCGTATCTGCACCTGGCCACCGATTGGCAGCCTTATGCCGAGCAAATGCGGCAAGTGCTCTGTGGTGAGCCTTTGTTGCGCAATGACTCTGTGCATCCTGAGGGTTGGTCCGACAAGCCGCACTACCGGCCCCTGACCAAGTTTGAAAACCGTGGCCTGCGCCTGGGCCACGGGGTTTGGGATTTGGTGTTCAAACGGGCTTGACGCCCACCAGCCTGAATCAAGGTTCAGGGTGCTGGGCCAGCGGGGTCACCTTCAGGGGTCGTGTCGGGTCTATGGGCCAGCCGGCTTGGGCCAGCACCTGGGCGGCTTCGCGCAGGCATCGGCCCGGGTCGGTCAGGTCAAGCGCTGTGGCGCCGTTTTGCTTGGACAGTTTCTCGCCATTGGCCCCCAGCACCAGCGGCACGTGCAGGTGGCGGGGCGTGGGCAAGCCCAGCGCTTTTTGCAGGACGATCTGACGAGCCGTGTTGTCCAGCAGGTCCACGCCTCGCACCACATCGCTCACCCCTTGGGCTGCATCGTCGACCACCACCGTCAGTTGATAGGCCCACAAGCCGTCGGCACGCCGCAAAACAAAGTCACCCACTTCTGCCACCACATCTTGTGCTTGTTCACCCAGTCGGCGGTCTTTCCATCGCACCATAGACGTCAGCCCCAATTCGCGCAACACGCGCGCCACATCGAGTCGCCAGGCGCGTCCCTCACGGCCCTTTAAGCCGCCCCGGCAGGTGCCGGGGTAAACCGCTGCGGCATGTCGCTCGGGCGGCATGCCTGCTTGCCAAAGGGCTTGTTCGATGTCGCGGCGCGAGCACGCGCAAGGATAGGCCCATCCCCGCTGAACCAGCTTTTCCAGGGCTTGGGCGTAGGCCTCGCCACGCTGCGACTGCAGCATGACCTCACCGTCAGCGTGCAGACCCAGCGCTTGCAATTGGCTCAGAATCAGTTCGGTCGCGCCCGGCACGCAGCGCGGGCCGTCGATGTCTTCGATGCGCACCAGCCAGCGTCCGCCATAGGCGCGGGCATCGTGCCAGCTGGCCAAGGCAGTGAGCAGCGAGCCTGCGTGCAATGGCCCGGTGGGCGAGGGGGCAAAGCGGCCTGTGTAGGGCGTCTCCATGGGACGACTTTAACCGAGACAGCCTGCCGGAACCTTCGCGCCCGACAAGGCTTTTGCCAGAGGATTAAACTATTTGACCCACACCGCTTGGGGTTTTGCTGGCCTTGCCAAGCGCCCGATTCAGGAAGTTTCATGATCACATTGCGCCCTTCACATGAGCGTGGCCGCGCTGACCACGGCTGGCTCAAGTCCTTTCATAGTTTTTCATTTGCCGATTACCATGACCCGCGTCACATGGGTTGGGGCAATTTGCGGGTGATCAACGAAGACCGCATCGAGCCTGGCACCGGCTTTGGCACCCATGGCCATCGCGACATGGAGATCATCAGCTATGTGTTGTCGGGTGAATTGGCGCACAAAGACAGCATGGGTCATGTGAAGTCGATTCCGCCGGGCGATGTGCAGCGCATGAGTGCGGGGCGCGGCGTGATGCATAGCGAATTCAATCACGCCCCCAACGACCAGACGCATTTTTTACAGATCTGGATTTTGCCCAATCAGCGTGGCATTGAACCCGGTTACGAGCAAAAGACGGTGCCTGAGTCGGCCAAGCGGGGCCGCCTGGCGCTGGTGGCCTCACCCAGCGGTGGCGAGCATGCCGTGCGCATTCATGCCGATGCCCGTTTGTGGGCTGGGCTCTTCGATGGCGATCAGCAGGCCCGGCTCGATGTGCCGGCCGGCCGTTTGGCCTACGTTCATTTGGTTCGAGGCCAGTTGCGAGTCAACGGTCATGGGCTATCGGCTGGGGATGCCTTGCTCATGCGCGACGAGTCACAGGTGCAAATGGATGCGGGCCATGATGCTGAAGTGCTGGTCTTTGATTTGTCCGAATGAATTTTGTGTGTAGAAAAGGGAGAAAAAAATGACTCAGACTGTGGTGGTTTATCACTCGGGCTATGGCCACACCGAGCGCGTGGCCGAATTC
>JBEBAJ010000206.1:0-4764 GCA_041158965.1 Pseudomonadota bacterium
TGCCGGGCACCCGGGCAATGAACGCGCCGATGCCTTGGCCAACCAGGGGGTCGATTCGGTGCGTTGACTTCAATCGGGTCTACAATGACCCTCGACGGGCCTTCCCGCATGGGGAAGCGGCCAACCGGGTCAGGCGGGGAACCGAGCAGCCCTAACCGCCAAGCCAGTGCCGGGGTCAAGGCTCGTCACCCTCCCTTCCGCCCCCCTCCCCTACCCAAGCCGCCATCTTTTTTCAGGCCCGTTTTTGCGGTCTGTTCCTCGCTCGGCCCGGTCTTTTGCGGCCTTAAGACATCCCTCTGCAGTGCGCCCTCATGGCCCTTTTGGCCCCTTGGGCCGCCGCATGGCCCGCCCCCGAAATACCGCATCGGAAAACTTGAGCCGCGTCCAGTGCAAATGATGCAAATCGCTGCAAAAAATGCAAAAAAGACTCAAGTTTTTCTAAATCGTTTTTTTTCTTTTAGTCTGAACCTCCTGGCGGCAAAAAATGGCCGGTCGAACCGACCCCGGCGGCCATTTATTGCCGCCCCAACTGGGCCACTGGAGGTTTTATATGCAGGTTCAAAGCAATTCTTTCGCACTCAAAGCCATACAGGCGATGCACGCCGCCAATCGGGACATGGCTGTTGCGGCCGAGCGCATCAGCACCGGTTTGAGGATCAATAGCGCCGCCGACGATCCAGCCGGGCTGATGGTGGCCAACCGGATACAAACAGATATCGTGTCGGCAGCGCGCGCCAACATGGGGGTGAATGATGGTTTGGGCATGACCCAGGTCGTGGACAAAGCCCTCTCATCCATGACCGATGTGCTCAACAGCATGCTTGAGCTGACCCAATCACCCGGCAGCATGTCGAGCACCGAGTACACCTCGGCCATGACCGGATACCTTGATGAATTGACAAGCATCCAGTCCAGCGCGTCTTACAACGGGCAGGCCCTGATGTCGTCCACGAAGACTTTTTCACTGGGCAGCGGCAGCTTCGCACCCAATAGTTTGACCCTCACCAAGACCGATCTGTCCTGGTTGGGCCTGAGTCACACCCTGGACATCACAGACCCAAGCAAATCTGGCTCATCGACATCTGGAACGATGTCCAGCGTCCTGAGTGCGATCGACACGGTCAGCCAGTACCAATCCCGGGTCGGCGCCATGACCAATGTACTGACCCACCACCAGAGCTATCTGGAAGACTTGGGCATTCAGTACAAAAAAAGCAGCGCCCAGATCATGAACGCCGACCTGGCCACGGAAGCGGCCAATGTGGCTGCGGCCCAGATTCGGCGCGACGGGGCCACCGCCATGATGGCGCAAGCCAATGGCATGAATAAGGAAATCGTGGCTTATCTGCTCAAGTCGGTCAGCTGATCAGGGCTCAGGCGACCCGGATCAGGCGCCAGCCCCGGTCCATCTTGCGGAAACTGAAACGCCATTCGGGCTGCCGGGTTTTGACCAGGTAGTAGGCCAAAGAGCGCACGCTGGCGGCTTCACGCCATTCGTCACAAAAAATGCTTTGCCCCACCTCCAGCGTCAAAAGGACCGACAGCTGGGGTTTGGGAGGCGCGGCAGGGATGAATCGTCGATCAACCAGCATCAAATGAATCCTGTGACCAAGTTGAATCGGCAACACGCCCGAAAACTTGAGCGCAGATCGCCCGCATGTGGCCCCACAGTGCTCACATTGCTGGTGCACCCGATGCACCAAACGGGCGCATCGCATTGATATCGCGCCCCAAAATACATCTTGATAGCCCTCTCCAAGGGGGTAGAGACTGGCACCGGATTTGCAACATCACCTGTAGTTGTTTTTTGAACAGGAGCACCCCGCATGACCCCCAAGTCCCTCACCCCTTCCAGCCGTCGCAGTTTTGGCCAACTGGCCCTGGGCGCCGGCGCCGTGGCCCTCTCGGCACCGGCGCTGGCCCAGGCCATGCCCGAAGTGCGCTGGCGTTGCGCCTCCAGCTTTCCCAAATCGCTCGACACCATCTATGGCGGGGCCGATGTCATCGCCAAGCGCGTGGCAGCCCTGACGGAAGACAAGTTTCAAATCCGCAATTTCGGCGCGGGCGAACTGGCCCCTGCCTTTGGCACTGTGGATGCGGTTCAACAAGGCGCGGTCGAGTGCACCCATACAGCGGGTTACTACTTTGTCGGCAAGAACAAGGCGTTTGCCTTTGACACCACTGTGCCTTTTGGCATGAACCAACGCATGCAAAACGCCTGGATGTATTGGGGCGGCGGCTTGAAACTGCAGCGCGAATTTCTCAGTGACTTCAACATCATCAGCTTCCCGGCTGGCAATACAGGCACGCAGATGGGGGGTTGGTTTCGCAACCCGATCAAAGACTTGAACGACATCAAAAAACTGAAAATGCGCATCGCCGGACTGGGCGGTGAAGTGTGGTCACGTCTGGGCGGGATCCCGCAACAAATCGCCGGCGGCGACATCTACCCATCGCTGGAGCGCGGTGTGATCGATGCCGCCGAATGGGTAGGGCCCTACGATGACGAAAAACTGGGCTTTTACAAAATCGCGCCTAACTACTATTACCCTGGCTGGTGGGAGGCATGTTCCATGTACTCGATGTACGTCAACATCAAAGAGTGGGAAAAGCTGCCCAAGGTCTATCAAAACGCCCTGGAAGTGGCCTGTTATGAGGCCAATCTGGACATGATGGCCGAATACGACTTCAAAAACCCCCAGGCCCTGGCCCGATTGCTCAAAAATGGCGTCAAATTACACGCCTACTCGACCCCCATCATGCGCGAGGCGCAAAAAATAGCCTTCGACCTGTATGAGGAAGAAGCCGGCAAGAACCCGGCCTTCAAGAAAATCTACGAGCCTTGGAAAAAGTTCCGCCGCGAGCAATTCCAGTGGAACCGGGTGGCCGAGAACACGCTGTCGAGTTTCATGCTCAACAACATGTGAACCCCTATAAGCCTCTCGCCCGGGCTTGCTTCAAGCCCCGGCGACGGCCTCTTCCATGGCGCCCAGCAAATGCTCGGCCTCGTGGGCCCCAGAGACGGCATATTCACCGTTAAAGATAAAAAATGGCACGCCGCTGATGCCCACCGATCTGGCCCGCTCATCAGACTGCGACACCTGAGCGTGCAAATCGGCATCATTCAGGGCCTGGGCCACCCTTTGTTCGTCCAACCCGGCCTCGCGGGCCACCTGGGCCAGCGTGTGCGCATCGGTCAGGTCGCGGTTGGCAATGAAGTAGGCATCAAACAAGGCCTGCACCACCCTGTTTTGCGCCGCACCCGGCTCGGCCACCGCAATCAGGCTGTGGGCCACGCGGGTGTTGGGCTGGCGGGCTATGCCTTCAAAGTTGAAGGCGATCCCCTCAGACAGGCTCACGGCCTTGACGCGGTCATACACCTCTGCGGCACGTGAGCCGAACTTGGTTCGCACATATTCACCCCGGTCTATGCCTTCGGGGGCCAGATCGGGGTTGAGCTGAAAGGGGTGCCAGCTGACCTCGGGCGGGGGCGACTGGGGATGGCGCTCGGCATACAGGGCAAGCGCTTTTTCCAGTCTGCGCAGCCCCACATAACACCAAGGGCAAACCACGTCCGAGACGACATCGATTTTGAGGGTTTTCATGGGCACAGTTTAGTGCAAGGGGACGTCCCCGGCATGGGCTTGGCATTTCTGCCAAAATACCTTCCAAGTATTTTCAGCAAAGGATGTCTCCATGGCCAGCGAACTCATCAAGCACATCACCGACCAGAGTTTTGAGTCTGACGTGCTGAATTCTTCCGCCCCTGTGTTGGTCGATTATTGGGCCGAATGGTGCGGCCCCTGCCGCATGATTGCCCCCATTTTGGACGATGTCGCCCAGGGCTACCAAGGCCGCCTGCAAGTGGCCAAAATGAATGTCGACGAAAACCGTGAGGTCCCCGCCAAGTTTGGCATCCGTGGCATTCCGACCCTGATGTTGTTCAAAAACGGGCAACTGGCCGCCACCAAAGTGGGCGCACTGAACAAGGCCCAACTGACCGAATTCATCGACCAGCAACTGGCCTGATGGCTCGCCCCCGGCCTGCCCGGGCCGGGGTGGTTTGAATCGTTTCCGGCATCGTTATATAATTCCTCTTCAGAGTCCAGACCTCTTACTGACTGTCTGGCCCTCTTGGGGCAGCCCACCACAGAAGCACTGGCTGCCCGTCTCCACCTCCCCCCTTTCTTGTCACGCTCCGAGTCGGAGTCTTCATATGCACCTTAACGAACTCAAAGCCCTGCACGTTTCCGAAGTGCTCAAACAAGCCGAAGCACTGGAAATAGAAAACACTGGCCGCATGCGCAAACAGGAATTGATGTTTGCCATCATCAAAAAGCGCGCCCGTGCCGGCGAACAGGTGTTTGCCGACGGCGTGCTCGAAATATTGCCCGACGGCTTTGGCTTCCTGCGCAGCCCGGACACCAGTTTCACAGCCAGCACCGACGACATCTACATCTCACCCAGTCAGGTGCGGCGCTTTAACTTGCACACCGGTGACATGATCGAGGGCGAGGTGCGCATCCCCAAAGATGGCGAGCGTTACTTTGCCCTGACCAAGTTGGACAAGGTCAACGGTGACTTGCCCGAGAACAACAAGCACAAGATCATGTTCGAAAACCTGACGCCTTTGTTCCCCAAGGAACACATGCGGCTGGAACGTGACATCAAGAGCGAAGAAAACATCACCGGGCGCATCATCGACATCATCGCCCCCATCGGCAAAGGCCAGCGCGCCTTGCTGGTGGCCCCGCCCAAAAGCGG
>JBEBAJ010000207.1:0-4746 GCA_041158965.1 Pseudomonadota bacterium
CAAGGCCTGCGCCGCAAAACGCCCCATGGCCAGCAACAGGCGGGGGCGCAGCAACTCAATCTGGCGACGCAAAAACGGTTGGCATTGCGCCACCTCATCCACCTGCGGGTTGCGGTCGCCGGGCGGGCGACACTTCAGCGCATTGGTCAAATAGACCCGCCCGCCCGCGCCTCCTTCGGGCTGGCGCGACAGGCCCAGCGCCGACAGCATCTGGTCCAGCAACTGCCCCGCCGCCCCGGCAAACGGCAAGCCCTGCAAGTCCTCATGCTCATCCGGTGCCTCACCCACAATCATCAGGTCTACCCCCTCGCCACTGGCCGCTGGCTCGGCCCCCATGCCAAACACCGTCTGGCGGCGGCTCAGACACAAGGGGCAGGCTTGGCAGCCGCTCACCGCCTCCTTCAATGGGCCCCAATCGGCCTGGGCGATGTCCGCACGAGGCACCACCACAGTCTGGGTCGCTGCCACTGGGGCTTTGGCACTGCTGCGGGCCTCAGGGCGCACCTCTGCGCTTGGTGCCAAAGCCCTCATGTCAGACGCCTTGGGGCGCGGCGGCTCCTCCAAGCGCTGAAGCGTTGGCGCCTCAAGGGCTGGCGCAAGGTCCTCATGGGCCACGCTCGCCGGCAAAAAATCCAGGCGCAGGCCCATGTGGGTCAACATGGTCCTTTGGCGCGGGGCGAGGTTCAAACTCATGGCCACATCTTAAGCCAGCGCCAGCCGCATCACCACCGCGTGCTCGCGCTGTCGACCCAGCCCGGGGTAATAGTGCTTGCGCTCACCCACATGCTCAAAGCCATGCGCCACATACAAGCGACGCGCCCGCGCATTGCTGGCCCGCACCTCCAGCCAAACCCATGCCGCCGCTTGCTCGCGCGACCATGCCACCAAGGCGTCCAGCATCCAGCGTGCCCAGCCCTGGCCCTGCCGATCGGGCGTCACCGTCAGGTTCAACAAATGGGTTTCTTCCACCCCCGGCATGGCCACCACATAGCCCCAAATCTCAGACCCCTGGCCCACCAGCACCTGCGCCCAGTGCCCGGCCCGCATCGAATCTTCAAAATGGCCCCGACCCCAGGGGTGCGAATAAGCGGTTTTTTCAATGTGGCTGACCACATCCAGGTCCTCTGGGGTCATTTGGCGAAAGTGAACACCCGCACTCATCAATTCAAAACCATCCATTGAAAGCCATCCGGCTCACCCGGCGGCCCGCTCGGCCATGGTCTGCGCCACCTTGTCGCGCACATACATCGGCAAAGCCCCTTGCGCGGGCACCGCCAGCCCCTCGGCCCAGGCCTGCGGGGCCAGGCGCAGCAAGGCGCTGGCCGTCGGTGCCGCCGACACCCGCAGGCGCGGCGGGCCGCTGCCGTCAGTCGCGCCTTGCAATTGGGGCCACACAGGGTCCAAACCCAGACCGGCGGCGGTCACGGCGGCCTTTTGTCCCAGCCAGGCCTGTGGCCAACGCACCTCATCCGGGTTCTTCAGGGCACTGTCCTCGACCAAAGACCAACGCCCGTCGTGGTAATGCCAGGCGGCCACATAAAACTGGCCCATGCGGGCATCCAGCACGGCCAGCACCCGGGCTTGCGGCTGCTCTTGCCGGGCCTCTTCGGCCACGGCCCACAGGGTGTCGATGGGCAGCACCGGTCGCCGGGCCCCATAGGCCAAGCCTTGGGCCACCGCACAGGCGGTGCGCAGGCCTGTGAAGGAACCAGGGCCGCGCCCCATCACGATGGCATCCAGATCGGCCCAAACCATGCCCAACTCTTCCAGCGTGGCCAAAGCCAGCGGCACGATGCGGGCAGAAGACTGTGCCCCGCCCGCCTCGGCATGGGTCAGGCGGCGCTGGCCGTCACAGGCACCCAGGTGCAAAGTGTCGGTGCTGGTGTCAAAAGCCAGTAGTTTCATCAGGGTTCACATTATCTCAAGCCCGCCCATAATTCAGTCCGTCATGAAAAAGAAATTCGCACTGCGGTGCATGTCCTTGTGGTGGTGTGTGGGTGTCGGCGCGGCAGCTTGGGCACAGGCTTTGCCGGCTGAAGTGACCCGTGCCTTGCAACAGGCCCAGTTGCCCCCCAGTGCACTGCACGTGGTGGTGGCGCCCGCCCAAGGCGGCGCGGCCCGCTTAAGCCACCGCGCCGAGGTGCCGGTGAACCCGGCCTCCCTCATGAAACTGCTCACCACCAGTGTGGCCTTCGAAACCCTGGGTCCGGCCTATGTCTGGCGCACCCAGCTCGCTGCCGACGGGCCCATCGTCAACGGCAGTTTGCGCGGCAATCTGTACGTGCAAGGCATGGGCGACCCCAAGCTGGTGGTCGAGCGCCTGTGGCTATTGCTGCGCCGGGTTCGCGCCTTGGGCATCCAGCACATCGAAGGCGACATCGTGCTCGATCGCAGCGCCTTCGACATCAGCCCGACCGACCCGGGCCAATTCGACGGCGAGCCGCATCGGCCCTATAACGCTTCGCCCGATGCGCTGGTGGTGAATTTCAAATCGCTGCTGCTGCAGTTTGTGCCCGACCCCCGCGCTGGCTTGGCCCGCGTACACATCGAACCGCCGCTGGCCGGTGTGCGTGTGCCCGAAACGGTGCCCCTGCAAAAAGGCCCATGCACCGATTACCGCGCGGCCCTCAAGGCCGAGCTGGGCGATCCGGCCCAGATGGTGTTCAAGGGCGGCTACATCGCAGAATGCGGTGAGCGCATCTGGCCCCTGGCCTACGCCGACCCCGCCAGCCACGCAGGCCGCGCCATCGAGGGGTTGTGGCGGGCCCTGGGCGGCCAGTTCACGGGCCGCTTGCGCGAGGGCCGCGTGCCCGCACAAGCCACCCCCTTGCTGCACACTGAATCCCCGCCATTGGCCGAACTGGTGCGGGACATCAACAAATTCAGCAACAACCTGATGGCCGATCAAGTGTTCCTCACCCTGAGCCTGCATGCCGGTGGAGTAGGTCGGGTCGAGGCCTCGCGCGCATGGGTGCAACGCTGGTGGGATCGCCATGTGGGCGTGCCCGGGCTGGTGGTGGACAACGGCTCGGGCCTTAGCCGCAGCGGGCGCATGACCGCGCAGGGCCTCACTGTGCTCTTGCAACGCGCCTGGGCCGCGCCCTATATGTCCGAGTTGATGTCCTCGCTGCCCATCAGTGGATTGGATGGCACCATGCGCCGCTCACGCTCCCCGGCCAGCGCCCACCTCAAAACCGGCAGCCTGCGCCAAGTGCTGGCGGTGGCTGGCTATGTCGATGGCGAGGCCGGGCAACGCTGGGTGCTGGTGGCCATCATCGAACACCCTCAGGCCCAAACCGCCCGCCCGGTGCTCGATGCGCTCATCGACTGGACCGCCAGCCTGACTCACCAACCCTGAAAACCGCGCATAAAGCTGTAAAAAATACCGGCTACCGTCACCTGGGCCGAGGGCGAGAGATAAAAATCGGCGGTGTACAACTGACGCCCCGACACATTTAAAAACGTGGTGGCCTTGGTGTCGGCGGCCAAAAGAGTCGCGTCAGAGATGCCATTGAAGATCGGGGCCGTCCCCGAGGCCGAGCTGAACGAACCGTTCCAGCTGCAGCTGGTGCGCGCAAAGTCGCTGCTCACCTGGCTGCCACAAATCGAGGGGCTGATGGCAAAGTTATAGACCGAGCTGCCAGGCACGGTCGTAAAGCGCGTCAGGCCCACGTACTGGTCATCGGAAGAAGTAATGCCTGTGGTCAGCAAAATGCGGGGCTCGCCGGGGCTGAACGACAGCGAGGTGCCATGGCTGTCGGTGAATGCGCGCAGGGCAATGTTGAAGAGTTTGGTGGCCGTTTGCAAGTCAGAGACCGAACAGCCGCTGCAAAAACTGTTCAGGTCGGGGCTGTTGCTGAAGTCATAAACCGGCACCACAAAAATGTTTCGATGCCCGCGTGCAATCATGTCCAGCGCCAGTTGCTGGTAGGCGTGTGCAGCGGCGATGATGCGCAAGGCCTTGTCCTGCCCCAGTCCGCCGGCCTGCACGGCGTCGATCATTTTTTGCGGGTCCAGGCCCGGGCGCAGGGTCGTGCTGGTACAGCCCGAGGCGTTGGTATTGCGTAACACGCACAAGATGTCGTTGGCCCCGCCCGCAATGATCAGCAAGTCTCCCTTTTGATACGGCGGGATGCCATCGGCTTGCGCCCGCACCACCGGGGCCGTGGCGCCTTTGCGGGTGGCGCGTCGGCTGTCACGGCCCTCTGCCACATAAGTCGACTCGACGATCTGATCGACCCCCAGCCCATAAAGCCGCGCCAGAACGGTCACCCATTGGTTGAAAAAGGGCAGGGTGGTGCCTGGGGCCGTGTCGTAATTCAGCGTGAAACGGTCCAGCGTGCTGTGGCTGCCCTGACAAATCCCATTGGTTTCCACGCAGCCCACATAGCTGATCTCATCGCCCAGCACCACCAGGCGCTTGGGCAAAAACTCATCGTATTTGCTGCCGGCACCGTTGCATGCCGCCAGCGCCAAGGTCAGCCCCAGGCCCAAAGCCCATAAAACTCGCCTCATCACCGGGTTACGCCCTAAGGTCATCTGAATCTCCATTACATCGACCACAGTTTACTGGCAAGTGCATCACATGGGGGAATCAGTGGCTTGCACGGCTCAGGCGGTCGCGCACGCCGTCCCAGGCGGGGTCGTTCGGCACAGGGCTGACCCAAATCTCGCGCACACCCAATTGTTCAAAGTCACGCAACACCTCGAACAAATCGTGGGCGCAAGCCCCGGCATCGGCAGGCA
>JBEBAJ010000208.1:0-4731 GCA_041158965.1 Pseudomonadota bacterium
GTACATGTCAAAGTAGCTGCCCAGATAGCGCTGGTGATCGGTGTCGCCCCAGAAAAAAGGCGGCATGCTGGGCAGGGGCTGGGTGACGACGAGTTCGCCGACTTCGTCGGTGACGGGTTGGCCTTGTTCGTTCCAGGCCTCGACCGCCACACCGAGGAAGCGGCATTGCATTTCGCCGGGGACCATGGGCAATTCGCGGTGCCCGCCCATGTAGGCGCCCGCGTCGGTGCCGCCCGAGATGTTGCACCACCAGATGTCGGGGCGCTTGGCCTGGCCAGACTGGTCGTAGACGCGGCGGAACTGGGCGGTGCCCCACTGTTGCACCTCGGGGCTGAGGGGGGAGCCGGTGGTGCCCAAGGCACGGACCTGGGCCAGACCCGGCACGCTGGCGAGGTCGAGGCCGGATTTCATGCAGTTGGCGAAGTAGGCCGCGCCTGCCCCAAAGAAGGTGACGCGCTCGCGCGCGGCATAACGCCACAAGACGCCCCAGTCGGGGTGCTCTTTGGAGCCGCCGGGGTTGCCGTCGTAAATGACGCAGGTGGTGCCGCTGAGCAGGCCGCTGAGTTGGGCGTTCCACATGACCCAGCCGGTGGAGCTGTACCAAAGGAAACGCTCGCCCCAGGAGTTGGGCTCGTAACTGCAGCCGACGTCGTAGTGGACGTTTTTGTGGGCCATGCCATTGAGCAGTGAGCCGCCGTGGGTGTGGACGATGGGTTTGGGCAGGCCGGTGGTGCCGCTGCTGTAGACGATCCACAGCGGGTGGTCAAAGGGCAGCCACAAGGGGGCAAAGCCGGGGTCATCGCCGCCAGCCGCCACGACTTTGCCAAAGTCGGCACTGTGGGGCAGGGGGGCCAGCCCGCCGAGGTTTTGCCACAGCAGCACATGCTGCACGCTGGGCAAGGCGGCGCGCAGTTCGGCGACGACGCCGACGCGGTCGTGGTCTTTGCCGCCATAGGTGACGCCGTCGCAGGCGATGAGGACTTTGGGGGTGATCTGGCGGAAGCGGTCAAGCACGGCGTTGGTGCCCATGTCGGGGGCGCAGACGCTCCAGATGGCACCGACGCTGACGACGGCGAGAAAGGAGACCATGGTCTCGGGGGTGTTGGGCAGATAGGCCGCCACCCGGTCACCCGGGCGCACGCCCTGGGCCTGCAGATGACGGGCCAGGGCGGCGACCTGACGGCGCAGCTCTGGCCAAGACAATTCACGGCGTTGCCCGCGCTCGTTGTCGCCGATGATGGCCGCAAAGCCGGCCTGGTCGGCCAGCCCGACGTGGCGCAAGACCTGCTGGGCGTAGTTGACCTGGGCACCCGGGAACCAGACCGCCCCGGGCATGGTGTTTTTGGCCAGCACGGCGGTGTGTGGCGTGGGGGACTGCAGGTCGAGGTATTCCCACATGGATTGCCAAAACGCGTCGAGCTCGGTCACTGACCAGCGCCACATGGCCTGATAGTCGGCGAATTTCAGGCCGTGCCGCTTCTCCAGCCACTGGGCATACAAGCGGATCTGGGGCACGAAAGGGGCGACGATGTGGTCAGGGGCGTTCATGTCGTAGAAAGCGGTTGCGGGGCGGGTTGGTTCGCGGGTTGGGTCAGGGGTTGGGGCGACTGTGCCCATCAGGGAAACCACGCTTGAAGCAGTATGCCTTCGGGCGTTTCAATCTTCACTTGCTGAAAGCCCTAGGAAATGGCGACACAGGGCCTTCCTGAACCCCTGGGCGATTCAGGGAGAACCCCAAGAAACCCCTGTCTTTGGACAGGCCAACCGCCTCTTTTGAACCGAACGGAATGAATATGCCACGCCGATTTGTTGATTTGTCGATCTTCCTTGAAAACGATGTGCTGAGCGACCCGCCTGCGTTTGCCCCGCGCATCGAGTACTTCAACCATGAAAACACTTATGAACAGATCAAGCCGTTTTTTCCGGGGCTGAAAAAAGAGGACTTGCCCGATGGCGAGGGTTGGGCGGTTGAGTTCATCCACCTGAGCACGCACAACGGCACCCATCTGGATGCGCCCTATCACTTTCACTCGACGATGGACAAAGCGCTGGGCGAGAAGAAACCCGCGATAGCGATTGATGAGGTGCCGCTGGAGTGGTGCTTCCAGCCCGGGGTGAAGCTGGACTTCCGGCATTTGCCCGATGGCCATGTGGTGAGCGCCCAAGAGGTGGAGGCCGAGTTGGCGCGCATCGGGCACACCTTGTCGCCGCTGGAGATTGTGGTGGTGAACACCCGCGCCGGGTCACGCTACGGCCACCCCGACTATGTGGCCAGTGGCTGCGGGATGGGCTATGAGGCAACCATGTATTTGTTGGAGCGCGGGGTGCGGCTGACCGGCACCGACGCCTGGAGCTGGGATGCGCCTTTTGTGCATACCGCCGAAAAGTACAAGGACAGCGGCAATGCAGGCCTGATCTGGGAGGGGCACAAGGCGGGGCGCGACATCGGCTATTGCCATTTGGAGAAGCTGCATAACCTGGAGGCCTTGCCCCCCAGCGGTTTTTACATCAGCTGCTTTCCGCACAAGATCAAGGGGGCCTCAGCCGGCTGGACCCGGGCGGTGGCGATATTTGATGAGGCCTTGACGGGCTGAGGACTTGCCCCGTGGGCAGGCGGGTGCGGGTGGATTAAGGCCTTAAGCACCCGTCTGGAGGCGCTCGCTTTTCCAGTAGACATCGTCGCCACCGCCATGGCGGTTGAGCACCCGGGCCAGAACAAACATGAGGTCGGAGAGGCGGTTGAGGTATTGGCGCGGCGCATCATGGATGGCTTCTTCAAAACCCAGGGCCACCACGGCGCGTTCGGCACGGCGTGCCACGGTGCGGCAGACATGGGCCAGGGCCGCAGAGCGGTGGCCGGCCGGCAGGATGAACTCTTGCAGTTTGGGCAGTTGGGCGTTGTAGCGGTCCAGGGCCTCATCGAGCGCTGCCACGGCCTCGGCCTTGAGCAATTCGAAGCCGGGGATGGAGAGCTCGCCGCCGAGGTTAAAGAGCTGGTGCTGGATCTCGATGAGCACCTGGCGCACGTCCTCAGGCATGGGCTCGCACAACAAGACGCCGATGTTGGAGTTGAGCTCGTCGACATCGCCCATGGCGTGGACGCGCAAGCTGTTTTTGGACACGCGCTGGTTATTGCCCAGGCCGGTGGTGCCGCCGTCTCCGGTGCGGGTGGCGATTTGGGTGAGTCGGTTGCCCATGTGGTGGTCTCGCTTTGCAGAGTTTCGCGGCTATTTTCGCCGACTTCCGTATCATCGGGGGTATTCCATGGGGGTTATTCCATCGGGGCCACAGGTGGCAGGGCGTGGATGAGCCGCTGACGCACTAAGGGCGCCACATGGCGTTTAAAAGATCAGGGGGGTGGGGCGATTGATGTGGGAGCAGTGGTACCCGGTTTTGGTGGTGGCGCTGGGCTTTGGTGTGCTGGGCATCACGGGCTTTGGTTCGGCGTTGATTTCGGTGCCGCTGCTGGCCTGGGTGTGGCCGCTGGAGCAGGTGGTGCCCTTGGTGCTGTCGATTGATTTCATTGCCTGCTTGCTGTTGGGCGGTTTGCAGTGGCGGCTGATTGATTGGCGCACTTTGATGCCGTTTTTCTTTTGGCTGCTGCTGGGCGTAGGGCTGGGTGCGGGCCTGTCGCTGTGGCCCGGGGTGCTGGAGAGCGGGGCTTTGCGGGTGGCATTGGGGCTGTATGTGGCCTGGGCCGGGTGGCGCGGTTTGGTGGGTGTGGCCGCACCGGCTCGTTCGGTGTTGCGCCATCGCCCCTTGAGCGGTTTGCTGGGCGGGGTGATCGAGATGTTGTGGGGCACTTCGGGCTCGGTGGTGGTGGGCCATCTGGTGACGCGGTTTGATGACCCCCGCATCATGCGCGCCAACATCACACTGTGTCTGATGGTGGTGAGTGGCCTGGCCTGTTTGGTGCTGGCCGCCAGCGGGCGTTTGGACACCCCTGAAGTGCGTGCGTGGTGGCCACCCATGACGGCTGTGGCGCTGGGCTCGATGTGGGTGTGCCATCAGTGGACGAAGCGGGTCGAGGCGGCGCGTTTGCGCCGCGCCATTTTGGTCCTGCTGGTGCTCAGTGGTCTGGCGCTGGCCGGGCAAGGGCTGCGCACCCTGTGGTGAAGCCCGGCTCAGGCGGTGGGGCGCGCCCAGCTGAGTATCTTGCCCGGGTTCATGAGGTTGTGCGGATCGAGTGCCTGCTTGATGGTGCGCATCATGTCGACCGCGCCCTGGCCGGCCTCGTCGATGAGGAAATCCATTTTGTGCAGGCCGATGCCGTGCTCGCCGGTGCAAGTGCCGCCCAGCTGGATGGCGCGCGTCACCAGGGCTTGGTTGAGTGCCTCGGCCCGGGCGCGTTCGTCGGCGCTGTCGGGGTCGATGACATAGCCGAAATGGAAATTGCCGTCACCGACATGGCCGACCAGGAAATACGGGATGCCGCTGGCGTCGGCCTCGGCCATGGATTCGAGCAGGCAATCGGCCAGGCGGCTGATGGGCACGCAGGTGTCGGTGCTGATGATGCGCGAGCCGGGGCGTGAGGTGAGGGCGGCGAAATAGGCGTGGTGGCGCGCCGTCCACAAGCGGGTGCGCTCTTCGGGGGTAGTGACCCATTCAAACGCCTGGCCCTGGTGCTCGGTAGCGATCTCTTGCACCGTCTCGGCCTGTTCTTTGACGCCTGCGGGGGAGCCATGGAACTCCATGAGCAGCATGGGTGAGACGCGCAGATTGAGTTTGGAG
>JBEBAJ010000209.1:0-4725 GCA_041158965.1 Pseudomonadota bacterium
TTTTGCGCCCGCAGCAGCACCGTGCGCGCGCTGTACACTCCCTCAGCGACATGTCCCAGCGACGCCACCGCTTGTGCCAGGGTCATCCCTTGTGCCAAGGCCAGGCCGACGCGGCGGTTGCGTGACAAGTCGCCGGTAGCGGTCAATACCAGATCGCCCAGGCCGCTGAGCCCCATGAATGTATCGGGACGGGCGCCCAAGGCCAAACCCAAACGGGTCATTTCTGCCAGTCCACGGGTGATGAGTGCGGCCCGAGCGTTGTGCCCCAAAGCCAAGCCATCGCATAAACCGGTGGCAATGGCCATGACGTTTTTGACGGCTCCGCCCACTTCTACCCCGACAAGATCAGGGTTTTCATACACCCTCAAATGGTCGCCATGAAAAGCTTGGACGAGGGTTTGACGCAGCTCTTCGTGGGCGCTCGCGGCGACCAAAGCCGTGGGCAGGCCCAGCGCAACCTCTTGGGCAAAGCTGGGCCCGCTCAAGACCCCGCAATGCAATTCAGGGGCGGCCTGGGCTTGAACCTCGTGCGGCATCCAGCCCCCCATTTCTTGGGCTGCGGTACCTGGCACAGACTCGAAGCCTTTGCAAAGCCAAGCCACAGGCGTTCGGTTCAGGGGCAGGTTGGCGAGTTGGCTCAGCAAGGAACGCAAACTGGAGGTCGGGCCGGCCAGCACGATGAGGTCACTTTCAGACAAATCAGGGGGCCAAGCCCCGCCTTCGATCCGCAGTTCAGCCGGCAAGGAGATGTCAGGCAGGTAGCGCGTGTTGCTTCGCAGACGCTGCATGTTTTCAGCCTGTTGCGCGTTGCGGGCCCAAAGCGTGGTCAGGTGACGTTTGCTGGCCTGGATGGCGAGGGCGGTGCCCCAGGCGCCAGCGCCCAAAATGGCGATTTTCATCCCTGTGCCCGTCCGAACATACCCGCCGGCTTATTGGGCCGTGGCTTGCTGCTGTTCCAGCTGCTGTTGATAAATGGCCTGGAAATTGACTTCCGTCAAATGGACCGGCGGGAATCCGGCGCGCTGGATCAGATCGGCCACATTGCCACGCAGATAGGGGTAGACGATTTGCGGGCAAGCGATGCCCACCAAGGGGCCCATTTGGTCATCGGGAATGTTTTCGGTCTGGAAAATGCCGGCCTGCTTGGCCTCGACCAGGAACAACACCTGATCGCCCAAGCGTGAAGTCACGGTGGCCTGGACGGTGACTTCCACTTGACTCTCGGCAATTTGTGCCACGCTCACCCCCAACTGGATGTCTACCGAAGGTTGCTCGGTGCTGCTCAGGATGGCGGGTGAATTGGGTTGTTCGAGGGATGCGTCCTTGAGGTAAACACGCAAAATATTGAACACAGGGTTGGCGGCATCGGTCATGGGGAATCCTGAAAATGAAAAACCCGCTGCCAAATCCAGCAGCGGGCAGGTACAGCGGCTGATGAAATTGATTATGCTTGAATTTTCAGGCCGCTTTCAGCAGGGGCTCCAGACCGCCCCGTCCATCGAGGGCAATCAGGTCATCGCACCCGCCCACGTGGGTCTCGCCAATGAAAATTTGCGGCACCGTGCGACGGCCCGTGATGGCCATCATGTGTTCGCGTTGGGCCGGGTCGCTGTCGATGCGGATCTCTTCGATTTGCTCGACCCCTTTGGACTTCAGAATCTGTTTGGCCCGAACGCAGTAAGGGCATACGGCGGTGGTGTACATCTTGACGCGTGACATGATCTCTCCGATGAAGATACTGACGAAGGTAAAGGATCAACCCTTGACGACGGGTTGGCTGGCTTCACGCCAAGCCTTCAGTCCGCCGGTCAGGGACATGGCCTGTGTGTAGCCCAGTTTTTGGGCTGCCGACACAGCGCTGCGCGCACGCATGCCGGTGGCGCAGACCATGATGAGAGGCTGGTTTTTATCGCGGGCCATCTCGGGCAGTCTGGCGGCGAGGTCACCCAAGGGAACGTGGCGAGCACCAGGCAAATGGCCGGCGTTGTACTCTTGTTCCGAGCACACATCGATGATCAAGGCTTTTTCGCGATTGATTTTCTGAACCGCCTGGATCACGGTCACCCCGGAAGAAGATGCCCCCTGCAATACAGGGAGAAACAGCATGAAGCCCGAGGCCAGGGCCACGGAGATGAGCATCCAGTTGTCGATGATGAATTGCAAGGTGAATCCTGTATTTTTTGGGGTGTCAGCCATACATTCTAAAATCAAAGCATCAACCCCGTGCGAGGCACGGCCAACTGTCCTAACTCTTTGCCCATTCATGCATCAACTCGTACTCATCCGTCACGGCGAATCCACCTGGAACCTAGAAAACCGCTTCACCGGCTGGACCGATGTGGCTTTGACCGACACCGGGGTGCGCCAGGCCCAGCAGGCCGGGGCATTGTTGAAGGCCGAAGGCTTCGAATTCGATGTGGCCTATACCAGCGTGCTCAAACGCGCCATCCATACCCTCTGGCATGCCTTGGACGCCATGGAGCGCCCTTGGCTGCCCGTCATGAACAGTTGGCGCCTCAATGAGCGCCATTACGGTGCATTGCAGGGCTTGAACAAGGCCGATATGGCCAAGAAATATGGCGAGGAGCAAGTGCTGGTTTGGCGACGCAGCTACGACACGCCGCCGCCTGCCCTTGAGCCTTCAGACCCCCGCTGCGAACGCCGTGACCCTCGCTACGCCAAGTTGTCGCCGCAACAAATCCCATTGACCGAATGTCTGAAAGACACAGTGGCCCGGGTCACGCCGTTTTGGCGCGACACCCTGGCCCCGGCCATCCTGGGCGGTCATCGATTGTTGGTGGTGGCCCATGGCAATTCGATTCGGGCCCTGGTCAAGTACCTTGATGGCATTTCCGATCAGGACATCGTGGGCTTGAACATTCCAAACGGCATCCCCTTGGTCTATGAGCTAGACGATCAACTCAAGCCCCTGAACCATTATTATTTGGGTGATGCGCAAGCGGCAGCCAAGGCGGCGGCGGCGGTGGCGGCCCAAGGCAAAGCCTGAGCTCTGCAAAACTGATCTGGTGCAGTTACCATAGACCCATATCAAAGGTGAACCAAATGCGTCACACGCTCAAAATTGTTGGCTGGATAGGCGTGGGTGCCCTGGCCGGGGCCCTGACCACGGTTTCTTTGCAAACCGTGGCGCGATCCAATATGGCCCCTCTGCCGCTGGAAGAGCTGCAGCAGTTGGCGGCTGTTTTCAGCATGGTCAAAAGCGATTATGTGGAGCCTGTGGATGAGAAAAAACTGATCACCGATGCCATCTCCGGCATGGTGTCCAGTCTGGACCCCCACTCGCAATACTTTGACAAGAAAAGTTTCAAAGAGTTTCGCGAGGGCACTTCCGGCCGGTTTGTAGGCGTCGGCATTGAGATCACCATGGAAGAAGGGTTGGTCAAGGTCGTGTCGCCCATCGAGGGGTCGCCAGCGTTTCGCGCCGGGCTGAAATCGGGCGATCTGATCACCAAGGTCGATGACACGGCGGTCAAGGGCCTGAGCCTGAACGAAGCCGTCAAACGCATGCGGGGCGAACCCAATACGCGAGTTGTGCTGACTGTCTTCCGAAAGGATGAAAACCGCACTTTCCCGGTCACCATCGTGCGCGAGGAAATCAAGACCCAAAGTGTCAAGGGCCGGGTGATTGAGCCTGGTTATGCCTGGTTGCGTTTGTCGCAGTTCCAAGAGCGCACCGTCGAGGATTTCGCCAAAAAACTGGAAGAAATCCATCAGCAAGAACCGCAACTCAAAGGCCTGGTCCTTGACTTGCGCAACGACCCGGGTGGTTTGCTGGATGCCGCGGTCGCTGTCTCGGCAGCTTTTTTGCCGGAAAACGTCACTGTGGTCAGTACCAACGGGCAACTGAGCGAAAGCCAGTTCATCTATAAGGCAGCCCCCCAGTTTTATCAGCGCCGCAGCGGTGCCGACCCCATCCAGCGTTTGAGCGAGCGGACCCAAGGGGTTTATCGACGTGTGCCCCTGGTGGTGTTGGTCAACGAAGGGTCTGCGTCGGCCAGCGAAATCGTGGCAGGCGCCTTGCAAGACCACAAACGCGCCAAAATCATGGGCAGTCAGACCTTTGGCAAAGGGTCGGTTCAAACCGTCCGTCAGCTCGGCCCTGACACCGCATTGAAGATCACCACTGCCCGCTACTACACCCCCAGTGGCCGTTCGATACAGGCCAAAGGCATCATGCCGGATGTGCTGGTTGATGAAACCCCAGAAGGCAGCCCATTTGCCGTGCTGCGCACCCGCGAAGCCGACCTGGAAAAGCACCTCAATAGCGGCCAGGGTGAAGAAGGTCGCAACCCCGATCGCGAGAAAGCCCGCGAAGAAGCACTCAAGCGGCTGGAGGAAGAGTCCAAAAAGCCCAACAACCAACGCCGTCCCCCCGAGTTTGGCAGCAAGGACGATTTCCAGTTGCAGCAGGCCATCAACCAACTCAAGGGTGTGGCGGTCATGGCCAGCAAAACCCAAACTGAACGCACCGAGCCTAAAAAGGAGAATTGAGGCTTGGACGATGCGGCCTTGTTGAGGTATTCACGCCACATCCTGCTTGATGCGGTGGGCGTTGAGGGTCAGCAAAATGCACTCGATGGCCATGCCTTGGTGATTGGTGCCGGTGGCCTGGGTTCGCCAGTGGCCTTGTATTTGGCGGCCAGCGGGGTAGGGCGCATCACCCTGATCGATGACGACCGGGTGGACCTGACCAACCTGCAACGC
>JBEBAJ010000210.1:0-4718 GCA_041158965.1 Pseudomonadota bacterium
CCAGCCCTTCATACACATCGCCATTGAAAGCCAGCACTGCAGGTTTGGCGTTTTGCGGGGTGAATTGGCGCGACCAAGCTTTATAGCGGGCGGCATTGAGGTTGGCCAAGGCATCGCTGATGCCCATGAGTTGCGACAAATCGGCGGGTTTCTTGCGCCGCAACAGTTCTATCAACTGCGCCGATCGCTCTACAAACAGCGGCTGGGTGGGGGTCACCCCCTCCCACGGGTTGTCGTAGTCCAGTGATTTGGCAGGGGAAATCAAAAACAACATATCAATGGTCTTTGCTTTGACTAAGGGCGTTGCTGACCAGTTTGGACGTGATATCGACGATCTGGATCATGCGGTCATAGTGCATACGGGTTGGGCCGATCACCCCCAATGTGCCCACCACCTGGCCATCGACTTCATAGGGGGCACTCACCACCGAGAGCTCTTCGACCGGCACCACCTGGCTTTCACCACCAATGAAAATGCGCACCCCTTCGGCCTGTGCCGAAATATCGAGCAAACGGATCAATTGTGCTTTTTGCTCGAACATATCGAACGCACGTCGCAACTGCCCCATGTCTTGGGTGAAATCTGACACCGACAGCAAGTTGCGCTCGCCGCTGATGATGACCTCATCCTGTGCCTGCGACAAGGCCTCAGAGCTGACCTGAACCGCTGCTTGCATCAGCACGGCGATTTCGCTGCGCAATCGTTCGACCTCGGCTTGCAGGCGCTCACGCACTTGTTCGATGGCCATACCGGCAAAGTTGGCATTGAGGTAATTGGCGGTTTCGATCAGCTGACTCTGGGTGTAGCTGGCATCTGTAAAAAGGATGCGATTTTGAACGTCACCGTCAGGGGAGACGATGATGACCAACAAACGGCGCTCAGACAGCCGTAAAAATTCGATGTGCCGAAATACCGTGCCGCGCCGGGGCGCCATGACCACGCCGACAAAATGCGACAGATTGGAGAGCAGATGGGCGGCATTGGCGATCACTTTTTGCGGTTGATCGGGGGCCAGGCTGGGTGTGGTGGCCAACTGTTCGCGCTTGAAGGTCAACATGGTGTCGACAAACACCCGGTAGCCACGCGCTGTAGGCACCCTTCCGGCCGAGGTATGGGGGCTGGCAATCAGACCCAATTCTTCCAAATCGGACATCACATTGCGGATGGTGGCTGGCGACAAATCAAGGCCGGAGGCTTTGGACAAAGTGCGAGAGCCGACAGGCTGGCCTTCGTCGATATAGCGCTCCACCAGGATTTTGAGCAGCAAACGGGCGCGTTCATCGAGGGGGTTCATGATCAGGGGGCATTTTAATGATTTAATCTGTGTTGGATGCAAAAGACCATGAAGAGCCAATTCCGCCATATCGCCTTGATCGGCAAACACCATCCCCCGGTGGCCGGAGGGATGCAGCCCTCTGCGCGCCAGGTACTGGAAAAGCTGGCCCAACTATTGCACACCGAAGGCTGCGAGGTCGTGCTGGAGCGCGAGACTAGCGCCAACGCGGGCATGACGTGCTACGCAGCGCTCGATATCGACCAAATTGGCCGTGAATGCGATCTAGCGGTGGTGGTCGGCGGCGACGGCACCATGCTGGGGTTTGGCCGCAAACTCGCCTCTTATGGGGTACCCCTGATCGGCATCAACCAGGGCCGATTGGGCTTCATCACCGACATCCCCCTGAACCAGATCGAGGAAGTCTTGCGTCCCATGCTCAGGGGCCAATACGATATTGACGATCGATCCCTCATGATAGGCAAGGTGTGGCGCGATGGACACTGCGTCTTTGAGGCCTTGGCCATGAACGATGTGGTCGTCAATCGGGGGTCAACGGCCGGCATGGTTGAGCTGCGTGTCGAGGTCGACGGGCATTTCGTGGCCCGGCAGCGGGCCGACGGCCTCATCATTGCAACCCCCACCGGTTCGACTGCCTATGCCTTGTCGGCTGGCGGGCCTTTGATGCACCCGAGCTTGCCCGGATGGTTGATGGTGCCCATAGCCCCACACACCCTCTCAAACAGGCCGCTGGTACTGGCCGATCCAGGGGAAATCGTGATCGAACTGGTCGCCGGCGATGCCAGCGCCAACTTTGACATGCAGTCACTGGCCTCCTTGCTGGTGGGCGACCGCATCAGTGTGCGCCGCTCGCAGTACCATGCACGGTTTTTGCACCCCGTCGGTTGGAGTTATTTTGATACCCTCAGGGAAAAATTGCACTGGAACGAAGGGGTGGCATGAGCCTCAAACGCATCAGCCTGCGTGATTTCGTGATCGTGACCGCCCTGGACCTGGATCTGGAGGGCGGATTCACGGTATTGACCGGGGAAACCGGCGCGGGCAAATCTATTTTGATCGACGCCCTGCAACTGGCCCTGGGTGAACGCGCCGATGCCAGCAGCGTGCGCGAAGGTGCCACACGCGCCGAAGTCTGCGCCGAATTCGAGCTCGGCGTGGCAGTACGTCATTGGCTGCAAGAAGCCGGCTACGACACCGAAGACAGCCTGCTCTTGCGACGAACGATGGATACACAAGGCAAAAGCCGCGCCTGGATCAATGGCAGCCCGGCCACTGCCACCCAACTGCGTGAATTGGGCGACATTTTGTTGGACATCCACGGTCAGCATGCTTGGCAAAGCCTGACCCGGCCGGCTTCGGTATTGGGCTTGCTCGACGCCTATGCCGGGGTTGACACGCACGAGTTGGGGCGTCTTTGGGCACTTTGGCGCGAGGCCCAGCGCAAACTGGCCGATGCCCAAAACGCCCAAGACGGTTTACAGCGTGAACGCGAGCGCATCAGCTGGCAACTGACTGAGATGGAAAAGCTGCGTCCCTTGCCTGACGAATGGGAAGATTTGCAAGGTCAGCATCAACGTCTGTCGAACATGCAAGCCCTGATGGAGGCTGCGCAAGGGACGCTGGATGTTCTGCAAGGCGATGACCATGGCGCCCTGAATGGACTACACCGCGCCATACAAATGCTCCAAGACCAAAGTCGGCATGAACCCGAATTTACCGCCTGGGCTCAGGTCTTGCAGTCGGCCCTGGATCAGGCCCAAGATGTGGTTCATTCGGCACAGGGTTGGTTGCGCCGCGCCGACCTCGACCCCGAGCGATTGTCCGAACTGGACGATCGCATGGGGCTTTGGATGTTGCTGGCGCGGCGATTCAGGCGAACCCCGCAAGAACTGCCTGCCGCATGGGCGCAATGGCAAAACGAATTAGCCACTTTGGACGAGACCGCCGATCTCGCACAGTGGCAAACACGGTGCACACAAGCCGAACAAGCCTATCGCCAGGAAGCCCTGCGCCTGCGTCAATGTCGACGCCAGGCCGCCCCCAAATTGTCGGCCACCGTGACCGCCGCCATGCAGGGCTTGGGCATGTCTGGGGGGGTCTTTGAGGTCCAGGTTCAAGAAGCGGCACAGCCCCAAAGCCAAGGCTTGGACGATGTGTCTTTTTGGGTGGCCGGACACCCTGGCGCCACGCCACGCCCATTGGGCAAAGTGGCCTCTGGCGGAGAACTATCGCGCATCTCGCTGGCCATCGCTGTGGCCACCAGCCAATTGGGCCAAGCCGGCACGCTGATTTTTGATGAAGTGGACTCTGGCGTGGGCGGGGCTGTGGCCGAAACCGTGGGTCGCCTGCTGAAACAGCTGGGCACAGATCGCCAAGTGCTGGCCGTCACCCATCTGCCACAGGTGGCGGCTTGCGCCGACCAGCACCTGGTGGTCTCCAAATCACTCGTCAATGGCCACACCCAAAGCCAGGTCAACCCGGTCGGGGGCGAGCAACGGGTGCGGGAAATCGCTCGAATGCTCGCAGGCGAGCGACTCTCCGACACCACTTTGGCCCATGCCAAAGAGTTGTTGGCGCCCAAGCCAGTCAAAAGAAAGGCACGAGGATGAGCCTGGACTTGGTGCTGATCACCGGCATGTCCGGGTCAGGCAAATCGGTGGCCTTGCACGCTTTGGAGGACGCAGGCTATAACTGCGTCGACAACTTGCCCCCCGAGCTCTTGCTGCCCTTTGTGGAGCTCTCCCTCGTGCACCAGGAGAACCGGCAGGCGGTGGCCATTGACGTGCGCAGCGCCTTGTCACTGCCCCTATTGCCCGACATCCTCAACCATGCCCGCGAAACTGGCGTGCATGTCCGCTTGCTGTTCCTGGACACCGAGACCAAAACCCTGGTCCAAAGGTTCTCGGAAACACGGCGCCGTCACCCTTTATCGGCACATGAAAACAGCGCCATCGGCGACACCCCCGACTTGATCCAGGCGATTGAGCAAGAGCGCGAAATGCTGTCCCAATTGCGCGAGAACTCGCACATCATCGACACCAGTTTATTGCGCGCCACCCAATTACAGTCGTACATCAAATCGCTGGTCGAGGCCCCGCTGTCGCAAGTCACCCTGATGTTTGAGTCATTCGCCTTCAAACGTGGCATCCCGATGCACGCTGACTATGTCTTCGACGCCCGCATGTTGCCTAACCCGCACTATGTCCCCGAACTCAAGGCATTGACAGGCATGGACCCGCCGGTGGCCCAGTGGCTGGCCAGGCAAGACACGGTGCAGGAATTTGCCCGGGACATTGAGTCTTTTTTAAGCCGTTGGCTGCCCCGGTTGGCACAAGACCATCGAAATTACGTCACTGTGGCCATCGGCTGCACAGGGGGCCAGCATCGCTCGGTCTATCTGGTGGAGCAATTGTCCAAACACTT
>JBEBAJ010000211.1:0-4707 GCA_041158965.1 Pseudomonadota bacterium
CGCACTGTGGTCGAGCAACACGGGGGGCGACTCAGCCACAAGCCAAACCAACCCTGTGGCACCGTCTTTACAGTCACCCTGCCTTGCCGTGACAATGCCCCCATGCCCGAGCGGGCCGAGACATGAATGCAATCTCACCCTAACGCCCTGATCCACCTGATCGACGACGATGCCAGCGTGCGCGATGCCCTGGCCTGGCTGTTGCGCTCCAGGGGTTTGGCCAGTGTGGCCCATGCCAGCGCGGCAGATTTTCTGGCTGATTGGGATACACAGCGGCCACCGACCGTGCCCTGTTGCCTGCTGCTCGATGTGCGCATGCCGGGCCTCAGCGGTCTGGCTTTGTTTGACCAGTGGATCGCCCGCGAGTTGACGCGTTTGTACCCGGTGATTTTTTTGACCGGGCACGCCGATGTGCCCACCGCTGTCGATGCCGTCAAACGCGGTGCCTTTGATTTTTGTGAAAAACCTTTCTCTGATAACGCCTTGGTGGACCGCATCGAACAGGCTTTGGCAGTGTCGGGGGAGCATCTGCTGAAGGCCCGCGCGTTCGCGCAGCAGCGCGAAAGACTGGCCGACCTGACCGAGCGTGAGCACGAAGTGATGGGCCGCGTGATAGAGGGGCTGCCCAATAAGCTGATTGCCGACGCTTTGGGCATCAGCGTGCGCACGGTGGAGGTGCACCGGGCCCGTATTTTTGAAAAAATGGGGGTCAAATCTGCCGTAGAGTTGACAAACCTGGTGCGTGGCAGTTGAGCTTCATTCGTCTTTGCGATCGCGGTCTTTTAATTCGCCCTTGTCGCGCCCGCTGAACATGGTCCACCAAACAATGCCCACCAACACGGCCCCGGCCCCCAACGCTTCGAGCAATATCAATCCCATTTGCTTGTTCCTTGCTTACGCCTTGATTGTAGGAAGCCTGCTGGCTTGCTCCACACCGCGCCTCCAAAAGACCCCTTCGACCGGCAGCCCTGGCGCCAGTGCACCGGAGGTTGCCCCGGCGCCGTCGGCGCCCTCGCCTGCGCAGAGCCCACCCCCGATGGCGCGCAGCCGTTGGGTGGCTGTGAACTGGTCTGAGCTGCCCGGTTGGGGCAGCGATGCCATGGCCGAATTCTGGCCGGCCGCCCTGCGCAACTGCCAGCGGCCCCGGGCCGGGTGGGCGCAGGCCTGTGCCGAGATGCGCACGCTGGCGCAGGCCGACGATGCACAACGCCAGCGCTGGATGGTGCGGCGCTTGCAGCCCTACCGCATCGAAGCCACGGACGGGCGAGATCAGGGTCTGTTGACGGCCTACTTTGAGCCCGAGTACATGGCCAGCCGGACCCGTCGCCCGGGTTTTGAAGAGCCCCTTTATGCGCCCCCGCCGCAAGCTCTGCGGGCCAGGGAGGGCGCACCCTGGTACACCCGGCGTGAGATCGATACCCTGCCCCAGGCCCAGGAGGCCCTGCGTGGCCGAGCCATCGCTTATTTGCGCGACCCGGTGGACTCGATGGTGTTGCACATACAGGGTTCTGGGCGCTTGCAAGTGCAAGAGCCTGACGGCCAAACGCGCTGGGTGCGGCTGGGTTTTGCCGGCACCAATCAGCACCCGTACCAGAGCATCGGGCGTTGGCTGCTGGATCGGCAATTGACCAAAGACGCCAGCTGGCCCGGCATCAAGGCTTGGCTGGCGGCCAACCCGCAGCGGCGACAGGAGTTGTTGTGGGCCAATCCGCGCTATGTGTTTTTTAAGGAAGAGGCGCTGACCGACTTGGGCAGTGGCCCGGTGGGGGCGCAGGGTTTGCCGCTGACGGCGGGGCGCTCGATTGCGGTCGATCCGCAAAGCCTGCCGTATGGCACACCGGTGTGGATGGTTTCAGATGGGGCTTACCCTTTGCGCAAAATGGTGCTGGCGCAAGACACGGGGAACGCGATTGTCGGGGCGGTGCGGGCCGATTATTTTGTCGGCAGCGGTGAGGCAGCGGGCGAAGTGGCTGGACGGATGCGACAAACTTTGCGACTATGGGCGCTGTGGCCGCATTAAACTGGGCCTGACGCTTTAGGGCGTGCGCGCAAGACGCATTCCCCTTAAGATCAGGACATGAACACCGCTGACCGCAGGAGAAGCGCATGAACGCCCCCTTGCCAGAACACATCCGCCAGGCTTTGGATACCGTCACTCTGGACGACAAATACGCGCTGGACCATGGCCGCGCTTTCATGAGCGGGGTGCAGGCCCTGGTGAAGCTGCCCATGCTGCAACGCCAGCGCGACGCACTGGCGGGCAAGAACACGGCGGGGTTCATCAGCGGCTATCGTGGCTCGCCTTTGGGGGGCTATGACCAAGCCCTGTGGCGCGCCAAGAAATACTTGCAGGCCCAGCACATCGTGTTTCAGCCGGGCGTGAATGAAGAGTTGGCCGCCACCGCCTTGTGGGGCACGCAGCAATTGGGTTTTGCCCCGCCGGGCAGCAACCGTTTTGACGGGGTTTTTGGCATTTGGTACGGCAAGGGGCCGGGGGTGGACCGTTGCTCGGATGTCTTTAAGCACGCCAATATGGCGGGCACCACCCCCTGGGGGGGTGTGCTGGCCGTGGCGGGTGACGACCATGTGGCCAAGAGCTCGACCGCCGCGCATCAAAGCGATCAGGTGTTCATGGCCTGCAATACGCCGGTGTTTTTTCCGGCCAGCGTGCAAGACATACTCGACCACGGCCTGCATGCCATCGCGCTCAGCCGCTATGCCGGGCTGTGGGCGGGCATGAAGACCATTCAGGAGATCGTGGAGTCGAGTGCCACCGCCACCATCGACCCGCAGCGCGTGCAGGTGGTGTTGCCGCCGCTGGAGTTGCCGCCCGGTGGCCTGCACATCCGCTGGCCCGACGAGGCTTTGCCGCAAGAGGCCCGCTTGTTCCAGCACAAATGGCCGGCGGTGCTGGCCTATTTGCGGGCCAATCGGCTCAACCTCGACATCATCCGCGGGCCACAAGACCGTTTCGGCCTGATCGCCAGTGGCAAGGCTTACAACGACACCCGCCAGGCCCTGACCGATCTGGGGCTGGACGAGGCCAGCTGCCAACGGCTGGGCATCCGCTTGCACAAGGTGGGCGTGGTGTGGCCGCTGGAGAGCGAGGGGCTGCACGAATTTGCCCGTGGTCTGCGCGAAATTCTGGTGGTGGAAGAAAAGCGGGCCATCCTGGAGCCGCAGATCAAGGAGCAGCTCTACCACTGGCCCGATGGCCAGCGGCCCGAGGTGCACGGTAAATTTGACAACCCCGAGGGCAGCGGCGGCTTTTTGCTGCGCCCCAACCATGAGCTCAACCCGGCCCTGATCGCGCGCGCCATCGCGCGCCGCCTGCTGGCGCTGGGCGTGGATGCCGACACCCGCGCGCGCATCGAAGCCAGACTGGCGCTGCTGGACGCCAAAGAGCGCAGCCTGCAAACCCAGCATGTGCAGGCCGACCGCCTGCCCTGGTTCTGTTCGGGCTGCCCGCACAATACCAGCACCCGCGTGCCCGAGGGCTCGCGCGCCATGGCGGGCATCGGATGCCACTTCATGAGCCTGTGGATGGACCGCAGCACCACGGGGTTCACACAAATGGGGGGCGAGGGCGTGCCCTGGGTGGGCCAGCAACCTTTCAGCCACGATGCGCACATCTTTGCCAATATCGGCGACGGCACCTATTTCCACAGCGGCCTGCTGGCGGTGCGCCAGAGCGTGGCGGCCGGGGTGAACATCACTTACAAGATTTTGTACAACGACGCCGTGGCCATGACGGGCGGCCAGCCGGTGGGCGAGCGGCCCGAGGGCCACACCCCGGTGCAGATCGCGCAGAGCATGCTGGCCGAGGGTGCGAAGCGGGTGGTCGTGGTGACCGATGAGCCCGAGAAATACGAAGGCGTGGCCGGTTTGCCCGTCGGGGTGGCGGTGGCGCACCGCGACCAGCTGGATGCCATCCAGCGCCAGATGCGCGAGATCAAGGGCTGCACGGTCATCATTTACGACCAGACTTGCGCGACCGAGAAACGCCGCCGCCGCAAGCGCGGCACCATGGTTGACCCGGCCTTGCGGGTGCTGATCAACCCGGCGGTGTGCGAGGGCTGCGGCGACTGCAGCGACCAGAGCAACTGCATCAGCATTGAGCCGCTGGAGACCGAGTTGGGGCGCAAGCGCAGCGTCAATCAGAGCACCTGCAACAAGGACACCAGCTGTCTGAAGGGCTTTTGCCCCAGCTTTGTCAGCGTGCAGGGCGGCCAACTGAAAAAGGCCAGTGCGCGCGCCACTGCCTTGCCCCAGGGCAGCCTGCCTGAGCCTGAACGCGGGGCCTTGCAAGGCCCGTGGGGCATCGTGGTGGCGGGCGTGGGCGGCACGGGCGTCATCACCATCGGCCAGTTGCTGGGCATGGCGGCCCATATTGACGGCGTGGGGGTGGTGACGCAAGACTCGGCGGGCCTGGCCCAAAAGGGCGGGGCCACCTGGGCCCATGTGGTGCTGGCACCGCGCCAGGAGGACATCCGCACAACCCGCGTGGGCATGGCGGGTGCCGATCTGGTGCTGGGCTGCGACCCCATCGTGACGGCGGGCAAGGAGACCTTGCAACGCATGTTGGGCGGGCGCACCCATGTGGCGCTCAATGGCCACAGCACGCCCACCGCCGCTTTTGTGAAGGACGGTGGCTGGCGCGACCCCTCTGCCGACTGCGTGAGCGACATCGCCGCCACCATCGAGGCG
>JBEBAJ010000212.1:0-4699 GCA_041158965.1 Pseudomonadota bacterium
TTGGGCCGCCAGCAACGGCGACCGATCGGAAAATGGCGACTATCTGTATGGCAAGAAGCGTTTGCGTGAAATAGACCGGCGCATCCGTTTTTTGACCAAGCGATTAGAAATGGCAGAAGTTGCCGACCCCAGCCTGCACCACGGCAATGACCAGGTGTTTTTTGGCGCCACCGTCACTTATGCTGAGCCCAGCGGGCAAGAGCGAACCGTCACCATCATGGGCATAGACGAGGCCGATAGCTTGCAGGGTCAAGTCAGCTGGGTGTCGCCCATCGCCCGGGCCTTGCTCAAGTCGCGCGAGGGTGATGCGGTGATGCTCCAGACTCCTCAGGGCGCGCAAGAAATAGAGGTGATTCAAGTCAGTTATCCGGCCCCTGCAGCCGAAAATAGATGATCAATCGTTGTGGCCAAAGTGTGCCAAGCGCTTGGCCTGGCTGACTGGCGGGCATCGACGCAGGCTGCGCAGCACTGATTCGAGGTGTTGCAGGTCACGCACCGCCACCACGAACTGCAGATCGATGGTTTCGGCGGTACCGATGCCGCTGCCCGTGTGGGCTTGGGTGATGTCGCCCTCGGCCTTGGCGATGGCACTGGCGACTTGTGCCAGCAGGCCCTTGCCGTTGACCGCCGTGACGGAAATGGGGGCTTCAAAGGGTCGGGCGGGCTCGTCAGACCATTCGACGGCGATGAAACGCTCGCTGTCCTTGTGCTTGAGCTTTTGTGCCACTGAACAATCGGTGGTATGCACCACCAAGCCCTCGCCCCGGCCCAAATAACCCAAAATAGGGTCGCCGGGCAAAGGGTGGCAGCAAGGGGCGTACTGCACCGAGGCGTTTTCGCTGCCGTCGACCAGGACCGAGCCTTGCGACAAAGACTCATGTGCCGTGAACCGCTCGCGACTGAGCAGCAAGGGGTCAGGCTTTTCACCCACTTCGGCCAGCAGGGCCACCAAGCGTTTGGCGACGATGGGGGCCACACGCCGTCCCAGGCCGATGTCGATGAGCAACTCGGACATGGTGCGGTTGCCTGTAAAGCGCAGTAAGCGATCCCACAGTACTTGGTGGCTGCCCTGGCTCGCTGGCAAGCGGTCGAAGCCCTCGGCCCGCAAGGCTTGTGCCAGCAGCTTCGAGCCCAGTTGCTCTGACTCGCTGTGTGCCAGTGATTTCAGGTAATGGCGGATGCGAGAGCGGGCCCTGCCGGTGCGCACAAAACCCAGCCAAGCCGGGTTGGGGGCCGACACGGTTGAGGTGATGACTTCGACCACATCGCCGTTGCGTAACTCGGTGCGCAGGGGAACCTGTTCGCCGTTGATTTTGGCTGCCATGGCGCGATCGCCGATATTGCTGTGTACGGCATAAGCAAAATCGACCACGGTGGCACCGCGCGGCAGCGCCAGAATCCGGCTTTTGGGGGTGAATACATAGACCGCGTCGGGGAACAGGTCGACCTTGACATGGTCCCAGAATTCAACCGCATCGCGCGTTTCGTTTTGGATGTCGAGCAAAGATTGCAACCACTGGGAACCCAGCTGATTGGCCTGTTCCCCATGCGGGTCTTTGGCCTTGTAAAGCCAGTGGGCCGCAACACCTGATTCGGCCACCACATGCATGGATTCTGTGCGCATCTGAAACTCGATATTGATGCCAGAAGGCCCGACCAAGGTGGTGTGCAACGACTGATAGCCATTGAGTTTGGCAATGGCGATGTGGTCTTTGAAGCGACCCGGCACCGGCTTATAGATCTGGTGCAAGACACCCAACGCGGTGTAACAATCTAGCAATTGGGGCAAGATCAGTCGCATGCCGTAGATGTCGGTGACCTGGGCGAAACTCAGGTGTTTTTGTGCCATCTTGCGGTAGATGGAATAGAGGGTTTTTTCGCGCCCGTGGATGCGCACCTTGAGCCCGGCACTGGCGAAGGCCTGCTCAACCTCTTGCTGAACTTTATGCAATATGTCACGTCGCCTGCTGCGAGATCGGGTCACCGCTTTTTTCAGCACGGTATAGCGCCATGGCATCAGGTGCCGGAAGGAGAGGTCTTGCAATTCCCGATAGGTTTCATTCAGGCCCAGACGGTTGGCGATGGGGGCATAAATCTCCAGTGTTTCAGAAGATATGCGGGCCCATTTGGCGCGCGGCATATCGCCCATGGTGCGCATATTGTGGGTGCGGTCTGCCAGTTTGATCAGGATGACCCGCACATCGCGCGCCATGGCGAGCAGCATTTTGCGAAATGACTCGGCCTGGCCTTCTTCCCGGGTGTTGAATTGAAGTTTGTCGAGTTTTGTCAGCCCATCGACCAACTCGGCCACCGGGGTGCCGAAATGCTGGACCAGGTCGGCTTTGGTGATGCCGCAATCCTCCATGGCATCGTGCAAGAGAGAGGCGCATAGGGCCTGGGCGTCCAGTCGCCACTCCGCGCACTGGGTGGTGACCGCGATGGGATGGGTGATGTAGGGCTCGCCGCTGCTTCGTTTTTGGCCCAAATGGGCTGCGTCGGCATACAGATAAGCGTGACGAACCTGCTCTATGCCTTCGGGGCCCAAATAATCGAGTTTGGTCAGAAGGTGCGCAAAACTGTCTGCCGCGGCTTTGACCGCCGCAGGGCTGGCGGGTGAGAGGATCGGTTTGACAACGGCGCTCATGGCCGTACTTTAACGCCTCAACCGGGTACTTTGCGCAACATCTCCAAGCCAATTTTGCCTTCGGCGATCTCGCGAAGGGCGGTGACACCGGGTTTGTTCTTGGATTCCACCTTGGCCGAATGCCCTTGGCTGAGCATGCGAGCCCGATAGGTGGCGCAAAGCACCAACTGGAATCGGTTGGGGATTTTTTCCAGACAATCTTCAACGGTGATGCGTGCCATGGGGTGACTCCGGGCTATGGGGTGATGTGCAGGGCTTCAAAAACTTCGGCCCGGGCGCGGCTTTGGGCCGAATATTTAAGGCGTTGGGAATGAACCACGGCTTTGAGGTCAAACAACGCCCGCTCAAAAAGTTCATTGATTATAACGAAATCAAAATATTTCGCCTGCGCCATCTCCTCAGACGCGTTTTTGAGCCGCAATTCGATGATATGGGGGGCGTCTTCGCCCCGCCGCTCCAGTCGCGAGCGCAGCTCGTCCCAGCTCGGGGGCAAGATGAAGATCAGCACCGCATTGGAGAACAATTTCCTGATTTGCAGGGCACCCTGCCAGTCGATTTCAAGCACCACGTCGCTGCCCAGGGCGATGCGCTCTTCAATGGCTTTGCGCGAGGTGCCATATCTCCTGCCGTGCACATGGGCCCACTCGACAAACGACCCCGTCTGCACCATGGCGTCAAACTCTTCATCTGACACAAAGTAATACTCTCGTCCGTGTTTTTCCTGACCACGAGGCCCCCGGGTGGTGTGGGACACCGACGGTTGCACGCGTGAATCGAGCTCCATCAGGGCTTTGACCAGGCTCGATTTACCGGCGCCGCTGGGGGCAGCGACCACAAACAGGTTGCCAGGGTATGCGTCCATCGTTATTCCAGGTTTTGCACCTGCTCCCTCATTTGCTCAATCAACACTTTCATGTCGACTGAAATTCGCGTCATTTCCAGAACCGCCGACTTGGAACCCAGGGTATTGGCTTCCCGATGCAGTTCCTGAATTAAAAAATCGAGCCGCTTTCCCACGCCTTCGGGCGGCGGCGTTTGCAACAAACGCTCGATTTCTTGCAAGTGTGACTGTAATCGGGTGAGTTCTTCGGCCACATCGATGCGGATGGCAAAAGCCGTCGCTTCGGCCAGCGCCCGATCTTGGGCCGCCTGGGCGAGAACGGCTCCTTCACCCAGCTTCATGGCCTCTTGCCAGCGTTCCAAAAATTTAAGTCGCTGTTGCTCCACCAACTGAGGCACCAGCGGTGCGGCAGTCTGCGCCAGACGGGACAGCTCGCGGGTGCGTTCCAGCACCGCCAAGCTCAGTTTTTCGCCTTCGCGCTGGCGCGCCTCATTGAGCTGCTTGAGCACTTTTTGGGTCAGTTGGGCCAGGGCTTTGGAGGGGAGTTCAGGGGCATCCCCAGGCCCATCGGCCAAGCGCAATACTTCGGCCACACTCAGGGCTTGGGCCTGCGGCAACCAAGCCAAGACCTGATCTTGGACACGGCTGAGTTGCTGCAACAGGTCAGGGCCAGGCTGAGCCGGGCCGCTCTGGCCAGTGCGCTCGACGCTCAGTCGCACCTCCACTTTGCCTCGGCGCACCTGTTGCGACACCCAATCGCGCAAGGCGGCTTCGTGATTGCGCCACTCATCGGGCATGCGCACGGTCAGATCCAGAAAACGGCTATTGACCGATCGGATGTCCAAGCCGATGCGCTGGCGCCGTCGTACATCGGCGTCGGTCGGGGGCCAGTCCAGTTGGGCACTGGCATAGCCGGTCATGCTGTGTAGGGCCATGGGTTTTGTCCAAAACCTGAATTATCCCCGACAATCTTGGTTTTCAGATGCGAAACACCCCATGAGCCAACCACTGCCTGAATCACGCGCCCAGCGCGCTCCTGACCAACTGCGACCCGTGCGCATCACCCGCCACTACACGCGTTATGCCGAGGGCTCGGTGCTGATCGAGTTCGGACACACCAAAGTTTTGTGCACCGCTTCGGTCGAAGAAAAAGTGCCGGGTCACAAAAGGGGCAGTGGCGAGGGTTGGGTGACCGCTGAATACGGCATGCTTCC
>JBEBAJ010000213.1:0-4691 GCA_041158965.1 Pseudomonadota bacterium
TCTGGGGGTGGACGTGGACGAGTCGGCTGTGAGCCGTTTCACTTTTTGCTGAAGGCAGGCCATGATTGAAGCGGCATTGATGGGGTTCGGCTGGTGGGGGCAAAACATCGCCCGTGCCGTCCATGGAAAAAGCGATCGATTGCGGTTCAAAACTGTGGTGACCAAAGAGCCACAGGCCACTCAGACGTTGGCCGATGCCATGGGCTTGCCTCAGGTCAGCGATGAGCAACAGGCCCTCTCAGACCCCCAGGTGCAGGCCGTGGTGCTGGCCACCCCTCATACCCTGCACGCTCGCCAGATCGTGGCGGCGGCCGAGGCGGGCAAGCATGTCTTTTGCGAAAAACCGCTGGCCCTGACCCACGCCGACGCCATCCGGGCCATTGAAGCCTGTCGCTCACGCGGTTTGTCACTGGCGGTGGGGCAGAACAAACGATTCTGGCCCAGCATGGTGAAATTGCGTGAAGTGGTGGCCAGCGGGGCCTTGGGCGAAATCCTGCACATCGAAGGCCATTACAGCAACGAGCACTCCAGCAAATTCTTCTCCGATTGGCGCTCTTCGCCCGTCGAGTCTCCGGCAGGTGGGTTGACCGGTACGGGCATCCACATCGTCGACGCTTTTGTGGGGTTGGCCGGGCCGGCCAAAACCGTCAAAGCCCAGGTTCACAGCACACGCAGCGGCCCTGATCCCCGAGACGCAACGGCGGTCATGATCGAATTTTGCTCCGGCGTTCAGGGGTACTTTGCCATGGTCAGGGCCACCCCTTTGTATTGGCGGGTCCACGTCTTTGGTGACAAGGCATCGGTCGAGGCATTGGGTGAAAACGACGTGGTGGTGCGCCACGCGGGTGGACGGATCGAGCGCCACACTTTCCCCGTTGTGGATTCATTGCGGGTCGAATTGGATGCATTCGCCGACTCGATCCCTCGCCCCGGCCATGTGCCCCGACCCTATCCCATCAGCATGGCCGAGATGGGGCATGGCATTGCCCTATTCGAAGCAATAGTGAAGTCGATTGAAAACCGTGAAACAGTGGAGGTGCCTCAATGATCAATGCTCGAACATCAGATGCCAGACGGCGCATGGCCTGGGCGCTGGGTGCCTTGGCGATTTTTATTTCTCCACACGCCTGGGCGCAGGAACCCGCTTTCCCGACCGGCCCCATCACTTTGCTGGTGCCTAACCCGCCTGGCGGGGCTTCAGACATCAATGCCCGCATCTTGGCCGAGCCCTGGTCTTCCGTCTTGAAACAAGCCGTGGTGGTGCAACACAAACCCGGCATGGGCGGTGCCATTGGGGCCGCCCAAGTGGCCAAAGCCAAACCCGATGGCCAGACCATTCTGATGGCCCTTTCCTCAGTGGTGGTGGCGCCCGAGGCCGAGAAGGTTTCCGGCCGCAAGCCCTTGTATGAACTCGAACAACTGGAGCCCATCGCCTTGTTGTCCAGCGACCCGATGGTGGTTCTGGTTCGTCAAGACTCCCCATGGCGCACCTTGGCCGATTTGGTCAAGGCCGCCAAAGAAAAACCCGGGGCCATCAATTACTCTTCCTCCGGCAATTTCGGACCCATCCATCTGTCGGTCGAAATGCTCGCTCATCAGGCCGGCATCAAATTGACCCAGGTGCCATTCAATGGCGGGGGCCCATCCTTATTGGCCTTGTTGGGTGGCCAGGTTGAATTGACCACCGCTGCGCCCGCAGTGGCCCTGGCGCAGATTCAATCGGGCAAAGTCCGTCCTTTGGCCACTTCTGGCACCAAACGATTGCCCATGCTGCCCGAAGTGCCCACTTATCGTGAAGCAGGTTACGACGCCGAGTTTCACATCTGGGCCGGGCTATACGCCCCTGCTGGAACCCCTGCTTCTGTGGTCAGCACTTTGCGTGACACAGTGGGCCGTGCTGTGCGCAGCGGTGCCATTGCCCAGGCCATGCAAAAGCAATCGATCATCTTCGACTACCGCGATGCCCCTGAATTTGCCCGATTTGCCGAAGAAGACCGGGTTCGCATGACCCGGGTGGTTCGTGCCATCGGCAAGATCGATTGAACTGAAAAGTTGATAACCAAGGAGAAAACCGTGAGTGCAAAGAAAAAATACAAAGACATTTTGTTTGAGGTGAAAGACCAGGTGGCCTGGATCACCATCAATCGGCCGCGCGTGATGAATGCCTTTCGCGAGCAAAGCCTGGACGAGATGATCGATGCGGTCAAATCGACCCGCGAAGACCCCTCCATCGCCTGTATCGTGTTTCAGGGTGCCGGCGACAAGGCATTTTCTGCCGGTGGCGATTTTTATGCCATGAAGCGCCTCAATTTCACCAACGGTGCGATGTGGAACGACCGCATGCTGGGTTTGGCCATGGCCATTCGGGGCGTGCCCATTCCTGTGATTGCCAAAGTCAATGGGTGGTGCATGGGCGGTGGTCACGAATTGGCCTTGTGGTGCGACTTGGTGATCGCCTCCGAGAAATCGATGCTGGGCCAAACAGGGGCCAAGGTGGGGGCCTGTCCGACCGTGGGGGCCACCCAGTACCTGCCACGCATCATCGGTGAGCGTCTGGCCCGAGAGATGATTTTTCTGGCGCGTCGCTTCACGGCGGCCGAGGCCGAAAAAATCGGCCTCATCAACAAGTGTGTCCCCGAAAACAAGCTGGATGAGGAAACGCTGGCCTGGTGCGAAACCATCAAGGGACACAGCAGCCAGACCATCCGCATGACCAAGAAGAGCTTGAATTTGGAATCTGACCAGCTTTACGGTTCATGGCAACACGGCATGGAACTGTTGGCCCATGTCTGGGGTTCCGAGGAAAGCCTGGAGGGCATGAATGCATTCCTCGAGGGCCGCAAGCCCGATTTCCAGAAATTCCGTCTGCGCAACAAGGCGGCCTTGGAAGAGTACTTGGATGGTTTCCATCGGCACTTGAATGCGCCCCCCGATATGCGCCAGTTCCCTGAAGACTGATGGACCACACCGAACAAAAGCCGCAAGGGGCATTGGCTGGCCTGCGGGTGCTCGATCTCACCCGGGTGTTGGCTGGGCCCTGGTGCGGCATGTTGCTGGGGGATTTAGGCGCTGATGTCATCAAGGTCGAGTCGGTGGGCTCGGGTGATGACACGCGCGCCTGGGGCCCCCCCTTTGTCGACGGCGAATCTGCGTATTTTTTGGGATGCAACCGCAACAAACGCGGCATTTGCGTCGACTTTGGTTCAGCGGCTGGCAAGTCATTGTTGGCCCGCATGCTGTCCTCGGTCGATGTCGTGCTCGACAATTTCAAGACGGGCACTTTGTCGCGCTGGGGGTTTGACGACGCCTGGTTTGAGCACCATGCGCCGGGCCTGGTGCGATGCTCCATCACGGGTTATGGGGAGGAGGGGCCCGATGCCGCATTGCCGGGTTACGACTTCATCTTGCAAGCCGAATCCGGTCTCATGAGCATTTGTGGGCCGCAAGAGGGGGCCGCGACCAAGTACGGTGTGGCCATTGTGGATTTGGCCACCGGAATGATGGCTGCCAACGCGGTTCAGGCCGCCTTGATCGCTCGCTTCCGGACCGGTCATGGCCAGAAAGTGGAAGTGTGTTTGTTTGACACAGCCATTGCCTTGTTGGCCAATGTGGGCAACAGCCATTTGGCGACTGGCAATGAGGCGCGTCGCTATGGGAATGGCCACCCAACCATCGTGCCTTACACCACATTCGACTGCGCCGACGGGGTGATTGCGATTGCGGTCGGCAATGACTCGCAATTTGCCAAGCTGGCCCAGTTGTTGACACACCCCGAGTGGGCACAAGACCCGCGATTTGTCCGCAATGCGGATCGGGTGGTGAATCGATCGGCCATCGAGGCACTGGTGGCCAGCGCTGCAGCCCTCTGGAAAACCGAGCCGCTGATCTCAGCCATGCGGACGGCGGGCATCCCGTGTGGGCGTGTCAATTCAGTGGCTCAAGCCCTGGCCAACCCGCACACCTTGGCCCGACAGATGATCACCCGCATGTCGCGAGAAGACGGCCAAAGCGTGGCCTCTTTGTCCAGTCCGCTCAAACTCAAGGGCACCCCGGTTCAGGCCCGACGGGTGCCGCCCCGCTTGGGGCAACACACGCGTGAGGTCTTGACCCGAGAGTTTGCCTGCACGGACAGCCAGGTGGACGAGTGGATGGCCCAAGGCGTGGTGGCCTAAGGAGAACACAATGACAGGATTAAGTCACGTCAGTCTGGTGGTGCCCGATTTGGCCCAGGCCATGAAACGCATGCAAGAGGTTTATGGCCTGACCCTGAGCCCGGTCATGGTCAACGCCGAGCAAGGGGTCAAAATGGCGTACGTCGAGCTGGGCAATGCCCGCATCGAGTTGATGGAGCCACAGCCGACTAACCCGCCGCTGATGCGTTTCCTGGAGCGTCATCCGCAAGGGGGCTTGCATCATCTGGCCCTGACTGTGGACTCGGTCGAGCAAACTTGCCAAAACCTGCAAGCGAAAGGGGTCGCTCCGATCAGTGCCCCAGGCGCTAAAAATGTGCATGGACAATCCATCGCCTTCATCCATCCGCGAGATTTCCTCGGATCTTTGCTTGAGCTTGAGGAAGCCCCCGACTGAAATCGATGGCTGTCCCTAAGCGCTCAATCGGGCTTGACCCCGGTCTCTTTCACGATGCCGGACCACTTGCGGATTTCACTCTTGATGTACTGCCCCAACTGTTC
>JBEBAJ010000214.1:0-4682 GCA_041158965.1 Pseudomonadota bacterium
GAGAGAGCCTTCCATGCAAAAGTTCACCCTCCACAAAGGCTTGGTCGCGCCCATGGACCGGGCCAACGTTGACACCGACGCCATCATCCCCAAGCAGTTTCTCAAGTCGATCAAAAAAACCGGCTTTGGTCCCAACCTGTTTGATGAGTGGCGCTATCTCGACAAAGGAGAGCCCGGTGTTCCCGAGTCGCAGCGCAAGCCCAACCCCGACTTTGTGCTGAACCAGCCGCGCTACAAAGGGGCCAGCATTTTGTTGGCGCGCAAAAACTTTGGGTGTGGCTCCTCGCGTGAGCACGCCCCCTGGGCCATCGACCAATACGGTTTCAGGGCCATTTTGGCGCCCAGCTTCGCCGACATCTTTTTCAACAACTGCTTCAAAAACGGCCTCTTGCCCATCGTCTTGCCCGAGTCGGTGATCGATGGCCTCTTCAACGAAGTGGCGGCCTTCCCCGGTTTCGAGTTGACCATAGACCTGGAGCAACAAAAGGTGGTCAAGCCCCAAGGCGAAACCATCCCCTTCGAAGTCAACCCCTTTCGCAAGTACTGCTTGCTCAACGGCTTTGACGACATCGGCCTGACCTTGCGCCATGCCGACAAAATTCGCGCCTTCGAAGCCGAGCGACTGGCCACCAAACCCTGGCTCGCGCACACCCTTTAATTTTTAGAAAGCACATTCATGAAAATCGCAGTCATGGCCGGTGATGGCATCGGCACCGAAATCACCGCAGAAGCCGTCAAAGTACTCAAAGCACTGGGCTTGCGCATGGAAATGGAAGAGGCCCTCGTCGGTGGTGTCGCCTACGATGCCCACGGACATCCATTGCCCGAGGCCACGCTGAACCTGGCCAAAGCCGCTGACGCCATCTTGTTTGGCGCTGTGGGCGACTGGAAATACGACAAGCTCGAGCGCCAGTACCGCCCCGAGCAGGCCATTTTGGGCTTGCGCAAGCACCTGGGCCTGTTTGCCAATTTCCGCCCCGCCATCTGCTACGAGCAACTCACCCACGCCTCCATCCTAAAGCCCGAGCTCGTCTCCGGGCTGGACATCCACATCATGCGCGAGCTCACCGGTGACATCTACTTCGGACAGCCGCGTGGTCGCCGCACCGCCACCGATGGCCTGTTCCCCGGTGCCGAAGAAGGCTTTGACACCATGCGCTACACCCGCCCCGAGATCGAGCGCATAGGCCGGGTGGCTTTTGAGGCCGCGCGCAAGCGCCATCGGCACGTGACCAGCGTGGACAAGTCCAACGTACTGGAAACCTCGCAACTCTGGCGTGACACCATGATCGAGTTGGGCAAGCAATACCCTGACATCACCCTGGAGCACATGTACATCGACAACGCCGCCATGCAGCTGGTCAAAGAGCCCAAAAAATTTGACGTGGTCGTCACTGGTAATATGTTTGGTGACATTTTGTCTGACGAAGCCTCCATGCTGACTGGCTCCATCGGCATGTTGCCCTCGGCTTCGCTGAACGACAAAAAGCAGGGCCTCTATGAGCCCAGCCACGGCAGCGCGCCCGACATCGCGGGTCAAGGAGTGGCCAACCCCCTGGCCACCATCTTGTCGGCAGCCATGATGTTGCGCTACAGCCTCGATCAGACCGAAGCCGCCGACCGGATTGAGGCCGCTGTCAAAAAGGTGCTGGCGCAAGGCTTGCGTACCCCCGATATTTACAGCGCTGGCACCACCCGGGTGGGCACCCGCGAAATGGGTGACGCCGTGGTGAAGGCCCTGGGCTGAAACTGTTTCAACCCTTGACCCATCAAATACACAGGAGATGAACCGATGAGCGATATTCGACCCAGTCAGACCCCGCTGGATGCACAGTACGAGGCAGGATTGGCCACCCGTAAAAAGGTGTTGGGCAAAGAATATGTCGAGCGCTCGTACGCCAAACGCACCCCCTTCACCTCAGAGCTGCAAGACTTTGTCACCCGCACGGCCTGGGGCTCGGTTTGGCAGCGCGACGGGCTCAGCCTGCGCGACCGCAGCCTGATCACCTGTGCGTTTGCCGCCGCCACCTGCCGCACACACGAGCTCAAACTTCATGTGCGCGGCGCACTCAACAACGGCGTCACACCCGACGAGCTCAAAGAGTTATGCATTCACCTCTCCCAATATGTGGGCTTTCCGGCTGCGCTGGAAGCCTTCCGCGCCGCGGCAGAAGTCGTTGAGGGCCCTGCTTCATGAAGTCATGGTGGATGGTGGCCGGCCCCGCAGGCCCGGAATTGGAACTGCGCGATGTGCCTGCCCCCGTCCCGGCGGCTGGCCAATTGCTGGTGCAGGTTCAGGCCGCTGGCCTGAACCGGGGTGAATTCATCACCGGTCAGGGCCTGCTGGGCCAGCTCAGCCAGCCCAAGGCCTTGGGCATGGAGGCGGCCGGCACAGTCGTCGCCCTGGGGCAGGGGGTGAGTGGTTGGCAAGTGGGCCAGCGTGTCATGGGTCGCGCCCTGGGCGGCTTTGCCGAACAGGCCTTGTTGGTCGCAACCGAGGCCATGGCCATGCCCGATCATTTTGAATGGGTACATGGCGCTGCGCTGCCCATCACCTACATGGTGTCGCACGATATGTTGGTGGCTCAGGGTGAATTGGCCGCTGGCGAATGGCTGCTTTTGAATGGTGCGGCCTCAGGCGTTGGCACCGCCAGCCTGCAACTGGCTCAGCTCATCGGCGCCCACACCATCGGTACCTCAGGCCAAGCCCACAAACTCGAGGCTTTGCTCGCTTTGGGCCTGGGGCAAGGCGTGCTCACCCGCGGCAGCGGCTTTCGCGAGGAAGTCATGCGCTGCACCGGCGGCAAAGGGGTGAATCTGGCCATCAATCCCATCGGGGCCAGCATCCTGGCCGAGCAAGTCTCATGCCTCGCATATCGGGGTCGGCTGGCCATTGTGGGCTATGTCGATGGCCAGTTCAGTGGGCCGTTAGACATAGGCACTGTCCACGCTCAGCGCCTGCGGATTTATGGCGTGTCGAACAAAAACCGCACACCGGCCGAGCGCACCGCCGGGGTGGCCGATTTCATCCAGCGGTTTTTGCCCCTCATGGCGCAACGACAGCTGGTGCCGCTGGTCGACCAGGTCTTCCCCTTTGACCAACTGCCCCAAGCCCGCGAACACATGCAGGCCGACCGCCACATCGGCAAAGTGTTGTTGCAAATCGCCTGAGCCATTCGGGCAAACCCCAGTTCGATTCTTCCGATCTGCCACAATACTGATCGCTTGACCAACAAAAGACCCGATGGACCATGGCTGGGCGCCTCTTCCATCGCCTCTTCCGGGCCGCCCCTCTTTGAGGGCGGGGTCATAACAGCAGGAGCTTGTTCATGAAACTCGGCTTTTTCACCATGCCCATACACCCCATCGGCAAGGATTGGCGCCTCACCCTGCGCGAAGACCGCGAGGCTTTCATCCTGGCCGACCAATTGGGCTACAGCGAGGCCTATACCGGTGAGCACTCGACCGACTTGGCCGAAAACATCACCTCTTGCACGATGTTCCTTGCCAGCCTCATGGGCCATGTCAAGCGCATGAACCTGGGCACCGGCACGGTCAATATGCCCAACACCCACCCGGCCCGCGTGGCGGCCGAACTGGCCATGCTCGACCACATGCTCGATGGCCGTTTCATCATGGGCATTTCACCCGGAGGCTTGCTCTCCGATGCCGAAATATTCGGCAACCTGGGTAAAAACCGCAATGAGATGTTCCTTGAGTCCATCAACACCGTGTTGCAACTTTGGACCAGCGAGCCCCCCTACAACATCGAAGGCAAGTATTGGCAAATCAGCACCGCTCAGACGCTGATGAAGGAAATCGGCCAGGGTATCCTCCCCAAGCCCTTGCAACGCCCGCATCCGCCCATCGTGGTCACCGCCGTGGCCCCTTTCTCCAAAGGAGTGACCGAGGCGGCCGCACGGGGTTGGGAAATCATTTCTGCCAACTTCCTCATGCCCGAATGGGTCAAAACCCATTGGCCCAACTACGTACAAGGCTGCCAGCGCATCGGCAAGACCCCCGACCCGGCCCAATGGCGCGTGGCCAAGTCGATCTTTGTCGCCGACACCGATGCCCAGGCGCGCGATTATGTGATGCACCCGGACAGCCCTTATCGTTTTTATTACCGCTCATTGTTCACCAAGCTGAAGAAAAATGGCCGCATCGAGCTGTTCAAAAACCGAATCGACCAGCCCGAGGAAGAGGTGACCGAAGAGTCTGTGTTCAATCGGCTGGTGTTTTGGGGCTCACCCGAGCGGGTCGCCGACCAGATCCTGGAATTCAAGTCACAAGTCGGTGAGTTTGGCACCTTGCTCTACGCCGGCAAAGACTGGATGGACGCTGAGGCGGGCAAAAAGTCGATGCGCCTGATGGCCGAGAAGGTGATGCCTAAAATCGGGGGCTGAAGGGGCGATGCCGGGCCATCCCCTTGCGCTTGAACGGGGCTTGGCCCAGCCCTAGAATGACTGTATGGAAAATATTGACGTCATGGTTCTGCGCGGCCTGCGCGATTGGCGTTTGGCCGGCCGACGCGCCTTGTTGGCCACGGTGGTTCGCACCTGGGGCTCTTCGCCGCGCCCGGTAGGCTCGATCATGGCCTTGTGCGAAGACGGCGCGGTGCTGGGCTCAGTGTCTGGTGGCTGCATCGAAGACGACCTCATCTATCGCTACACCCAGGCCTA
>JBEBAJ010000215.1:0-4650 GCA_041158965.1 Pseudomonadota bacterium
GAGGTCAACGGCATGCAAGCTCGCGTAGCGGCCCGTGCTGCGGAACCGCCCAAACCGGCCGAGGCGGCCAAGCCCAAAGCAGAGCCCAAGCCCGAACCCAAGCCAGAGCCCAAACCGCCTGTTGCCGAAGTCAAGCCGGCCTCTCCTCAAGTGTCAGCCAACCGTGATCGGGTGCTGATGTACCCGCGGCCCAACACGGCCGATTGATTCCCCGCTTGCTTAGGCTCTACCCAGTCCGCATCAGTGGGCGGCTTCGGGCATGAAGCGTTGCGCGCTGGCCTGATGCCAATAGGTTTGGAACACCTCGGGCAAGCTGACAGGGGTGGATGCGGCGGCGGTCAACGCGCCGGCCGGGACATGTTCAAAGAGGCTGGCGAGCGATCGCGTTTCGTAGGCATTGATACGCCGCATGAAGTGATGCAGGCGAAGGTCTGCGGGGCCTTGCAAACCAGCCGCTTCCAGCAACTCCTGGAGCGACTCCAGGGTGAGACGGTGGAAGTTGCGCACGCGCTGGGCCTTGTCGGGCACCACCAGGGCCATTTGTCGCTTGGGATCTTGCGTGGTCACGCCCGTGGGGCAGTTGCCACTGTGGCACGTTTGTGCCTGAATACAGCCCAGTGCGAACATGAAGCCACGCGCACTGTTGCACCAATCCGCGCCCATCGCCAGGGTGCGCGCTATGTCAAAGCCGCTGATGATCTTGCCGCTGGCACCCACCCGTATCTTGTCGCGCAAATTCAGGCCCACCAGGGTGTTGTGCACCAGGCGCAAGCCTTCTTGCAAGGGTGTGCCAATGTGGTCGGAAAACTCCAGTGGTGCCGCCCCTGTCCCACCCTCAGAGCCATCCACCACGATGAAGTCGGGCAGGATCTGACTTTCCTGCATGGCTTTGGCAATGCCAAACCATTCCCAGGGGTGGCCGATGCAAAGCTTGAACCCAACCGGTTTGCCTTCCGAGAGCGTGCGCAACTGCTGCACAAACTCAAGCAGTTCGAGTGGCGTGGAAAAACTGCTGTGGCTGGAGGGCGAGACGCAATCTTCACCAATTTGTACACCGCGCGCCTCGGCAATTTCAGCCGTGACTTTGGGCCCGAGCAGCACACCCCCATGCCCGGGCTTGGCACCCTGGCTCAGCTTGATTTCAATCATCTTGACCTGGGGGCTCAAGGCATTTTCGACAAACCGTTCGGCGCTGAAGCGCCCCTGCGAATCGCGGCAACCGAAATAGCCCGAGCCAATTTCCCAAATCAGATCGCCTCCGTGCACCCTGTGATGACGGGAGATGGAGCCCTCGCCCGTGTCATGGGCGAACCCGCCCATGTAGGCCCCTTTGTTCAGCGCCATGATGGCGTTGGCACTCAAGGCCCCGAAGCTCATCGCAGACACGTTGAAAAGGCTGATGTCATAGGGTTGCGTGCAGCTGGCACCACCAATAGCAACGCGGAAATTGTGGTCGTGCAAGTGGGTGGGGGCCAGCGAGTGGGTGATCCACTCATAGCCAGCGGCTGAGACATCCAGTTGGGTACCAAAGGGACGCTTGTCCGACTGGCCCTTGGCTCGGGCGTACACCAGGGTGCGTTGCGCCCGCGAGAACGGGGCAGCTTCGGTCTCGCTTTCCAGAAAATACTGGCGCAACTCGGGGCGGATGGCTTCCAGCATGAAGCGCAAATGCCCGATGATGGGGTAGTTGCGCAAGATGGCATGGTGGGTTTGCTGCAAATCGTAGATGCCAACCGCAGTCAGCGCGCCAAAGATCAGCAGCATCCACCCGCCCTGACCCGAGGCGACAAAAACAAGCAGGCTCAGCGACGTCAGCCCCAGCGCCACAAAGAAGGCGGTGTAACGCACTGGATATATCTGGTTGAGGCGGTCAAGCATGCTTCAGAACTCCTGGTAGGTGGGCTAGCGGGTGGGCTAGCGGCACGATAGCAGGATTCGTGGCAACCTGCATATGGGTAAACCTGTGGTCGCACCCGCTTGTACGTGGTATCCCCATCGTGAAAACCCCATTCGCAGACGCCACAATTTCCAGCATGCTCGCTCAACACGGGCGACCCCGTGTCCTAATCTTCCTGGAGGCCATGATGTACAAAAAGATTTTGCTTGCCTACAACGGCTCGGCCGCCGGCCAAAAGGCGTTGCTGGACTCAGGCGAGTTGGCGTCTTGGGGGAAAGCCTCGCTACACCTGGTGGCGGTGATGCCCCTGAATCTCAACTCGGTGGTGGCCGAGGGTATCGTCTATTCCGTGCAGGAAGAGGCCTTGCAACGGCAGGCATACCAACGCATTCTGGACGAGGGTTTACAGGTGCTGGCCCAGCATGGCTACCAGGCCACGGGGGAGTTGCTGTCGGGGGATGCCATCACCGAGATTTGCAACTGTGCGCGTCGCATACAGGCCGACCTGATTGTGGTGGGCCACAAGCACAAGAAAGGCTGGGTCGAGCGCTGGTGGAGCGGCTCGATTTCCAAGTCGTTGATCGAGGAAGCGCCTTGCAGTTTGCTGGTGTCGATTGTCTGATGAAGAGCAGGGGCCTGCCTGGCTGAGCAGGATGGCCCTCTGCAGAACCCCAGAGCTTTATTCAGCGCGAGCGCCCGAGTCTTTCACCACTTTGGCCCACTTGGCAATTTCGCTGGCCTGATACCGAGCCAACTCCTCGGGGCTGGAGAGGATCGCCTCCAGGCCCAGTGTTTTCAGTCGCTCTTGCACCTCGGGCAGGCGATACACCCGCTGGACTTCTGACTGCAGTCGGTCGATGACCGGGCGCGGTGTGTTCGCCGGGGCAAACATCGCGAACCAGGTGGTGGCTTCAAAACCCGGCACGGTTTCGCCTACCGTGGGAATTTCGGGAGCAGCGTTGGAGCGCTTGGCGGTCGTCACGGCAATCGCCCGAATCTTGCCCTCGCGTGCCATGGGCAAGGCCGAGGGCATGTTGTCGAACATCAACTGAATGCTGCCGCCCATGAGGTCGGGAATGGCGTATTGCCGGCCCTTGTAGGGCGCGTGCGTCATTTGTGTGCCCGTCAACGACTTGAACAATTCGCCCGATACATGCACCGAAGTGCCAATGCCCGGTGAACCGAAGGACAATTTATTGGGATTGGCCTTCATGTAAGTGATGAGTTCGGGTACCGTTTTCACGGGCAGGTCGTTGTTCACCACCAACAGGTTGGGGGCCGATGCAATCAGAGAGATGGGGCTGAACTGCTTGACCATGTCGTACGGGATTTTTTCGTACAACGAACCATTGATGGCATGCGTGCCGACGGTGCCCAGCACCAGGGTGTAGCCGTCTCCGGGCGAACGGGCCACGATATCTGCGCCGATATTGCCGCCGGCTCCCGGTTTGTTGTCCACCACGACCGGCTGTCCCAGTTGCGCCTTCTCACTGAAGAGTCGCGCCAGGATGTCGGGCGCACCGCCCGTGGGGAAGGTCACCACCAGACGCAGGGGTTTGTTGGGGTAGGTGTTTTGCGCCATGGCCAGGCCACTGGAAAAACCCAGTCCTGCCAAGGCGGCACAACACAGCAAGCGACGGGACAGTGAGTGAGTGAGGGTCATCTGATTACTCTTTAAAAAATAGTGGTGATGCATCAAGCGGGGTCGATCGAAGCACTCCAGCGGTTGTCCCACTGGTGCTGTGCCTGGTCCAGGTGACGACGCTCGCGTTTGGTGGGGCGGCCGTGCTCGATGCTCATCGCCGGCTCGTGCGACAAGCGCCGTTGCTCAGCCATTCGCTCGCGCAAGGCCAGACTGTCGGGGGTTTCAGCATAGAGGGCTTGTGCCACCGGCGCCGGTCCACGCTGCAGGCTCAAGCCATGGACGACCACGGTGCGCGGCACGCCGCTTTGCAGGACCTCGACGGTGTCACCTGCGCGCACATCGCGCGAGGGTTTGGCATCCTGACCATTCACCCGCACGCGGCCGCGGTCCAGTTGCTCCACCGCGAGCGCACGGGTTTTGAAAAACCGAGCAGCCCACAACCACTTGTCGATTCGCATCGTCTCCATACGCCCTATTGTGCAGGATTTGTGAGTGAAGGGTACGTTATCCAGCGCATCCTGGGGTCATCGTGGCGGTGGTAGGCTCGAACAATGCTGACACATTCTTCACCCCGGCAGCCCCTGTGGTCCCTGGCCTGGCGCTCGTTGCGGCGCGATGCCCGTTCGGCGGAGATGCGTTTGTTGTTGGTGGCGATTGCACTGGGGGTGACGGCCTTGTCCTCGGTGGCCTTTCTGGCTGATCGCTTGCAGGCGGGTTTGCAGCGCGATGCGGCACAGCTGCTGGGTGGAGACGCTGTGGTCGTGGCCGACCAACCACCGGCCTCTGCCTGGCTGGAACAAGCCCAAGCGCAAGGACTTCAAGGCGTCACCACGCTCAGTTTTCCGACCATGGCTCGCGCCTCGGATGAACAGGGGGGGCTGAGCCGGCTGGTGGCATTGAAAGGGGTGGAGGCTGACTACCCCTTGCGGGGTCGTTTGCGCGTGCAAGGCGGCGACCCCGACGACAGCGTGGGCGTGAGCACGCGCGAAGTGCCGTCCCCTGGACAAGCCTGGGTAGAGCCCGCCTTGCTCGAAGCCCTGAATCTGCAGGTGGGCGATGGACTGCTGTTGGGGCAATCCCGTTTGGTCATCAGCCGTGTGTTGCTGCA
>JBEBAJ010000216.1:0-4640 GCA_041158965.1 Pseudomonadota bacterium
GCTGCCCGCGCCGTCGTGCAGGTCAAGGCGCTGCCGGCCATTTTGACCATCGAAGAAGCCATGGCGGCCAACAGCTTCATCATGCCGCCCAAGGGCATCCACCGGGGCGACGCCACGGCAGCCATTGCCGCCGCACCGCACCGAGTCAAAGGCAGCGTGCGCACTGGCCAGCAAGAACAGTTCTATCTGGAAGGCCAAATCACATACGCCGTGCCGCGCGAAGACGGGCAGCTCACCCTGTACTGCTCGACCCAGCACCCCGACGGCAACCAGCGTGAAGCCGCCGCCGCGCTGAACCTGACCACCAACGACGTCGAGGTCATCTGCCGTCGCATGGGCGGAGGCTTTGGGGGCAAAGAGGGCAACGCCAGCATCTTCAGCCAAAGCGCTGCGCTGGCTGCACACAAGCTGCGCCGCCCGGTCAAGTTGCGCATCAACCGCGACGACGACATGACCATCACCGGCAAGCGCCACGACTTCCGCATCGATTACGAAGTGGGCTTTGATGACTCTGGCCGCATACTGGGCGCCGACATCACGCTCATGTCGCGTTGCGGGTACAGCACCGACTACTCCGGCCCGGTCAATGACCGCGCCTGTTTGCACATCGACAACTGCTATCACATCCCGGCGCTCAAGCTCATCAGCCACCGCTGCAAAACCCACACCCAAAGCGCCACGGCGTTTCGGGGCTTTGGCGGCCCGCAGGGCATGTTTGGCATCGAGAGCGTCATTGAAGACATCGCCGACACCCTGGGCAAAGACCCGCTAGAGGTTCGCAAGCTCAACCTCTACAAAGACCCTGCGGTCAGCGGCAACCCCGACACCATGACCACCCAGTACAACCAGCTGATCGAAGACTGGGTGGGCGACAAGGTCATGGCACAGGTCGAGGCCGAGTCCCGCTACGGCGAGCGCCGTGCCCAGGTCAATGCCTACAACGCCAGCCACAGCCGCCGCAAGCGCGGCCTGGCCCTGGTGCCGCTGAAGTTCGGCATCAGTTTCACCGCCACCCACCTCAACCAGGGCGGGGCCTTGCTGGTCATTTACATGGATGGCTCGGTCAGCGTCAACCACGGCGGCACCGAAATGGGCCAGGGCCTCAACACCAAGATGGCGCAGGTGTGCGCCGACGGCCTGGGCATCAGCGTGGACAAGGTGCGCGTCACCGCCACCGATTCACAAAAAGTGCCCAACGCCTCGGCCACTTCCGCCTCCAGCGGTGCCGACATCAACGGCGCGGCCATCATGAACGCCACCGCGCAGATGCGCGATCGCCTGCGGCCCGTGGCTGCCCGCATGCTGGGTTGCGACGCCGACAAAGTCACCTTTGCCGACAACGCCGCGCACGGCGGCGGCAAATCGGTCGGCTGGTCCGACCTGACCAAGCAAGCCTGGCTGGATCGAGTCGGCTTGTCTGTCACGGGCTTTTACATGACGCCCGAGATCAAATACGACTTCACCACCCTCAATGGTCGGGCCTTCTACTATTACTGTTACGGGGCTGCCGTGACCGAGGTTGAAATCGACACCCTCACCGGCGAGTGGTGGCTGCGTGGCGTGGACATCGTTCACGATGTGGGCCAAAGCATCAACCCCGCCATAGACCGTGGCCAAATCGAGGGGGCCTATGTTCAGGGCATGGGTTGGCTCACCATGGAAGAGTGCATCTGGGACAAAAAGGGCAAATTGCTGACCCATGGCCCCAGCACCTACAAAATCCCCGTGGCGGGCGATGTGCCAGAGCACTTCAATGTCAGTCTGTTTGACAACCAGAACCTCAAGCCGACGCCGTTCCGCTCAAAAGCCACCGGAGAGCCGCCGCTGATGCTGGCGCTGTCCAGCTTCTTTGCCCTGCGTGATGCGGTGGGCGCGGCAGGCGGGCATCGGGGTGTGGTCAGTCTGGATGCCCCGGCCACCCCCGAGCGCATCCTCATGGCCTGTGAGCGCGCCAAGGCCCTTCGCGCCAATTGACCCGCGCCGCCGACCTACTTCGCTCAGCCCTTGACCTCGGCCCCGTGGCCCTGGTCACGGTGCACCGCGTGCAAGGCTCAGGGCCGCGTGAAGAGGGCGCCTGGATGGCGGTCACCGCCAGCGAAGTGATCAACACCATTGGTGGCGGACACCTCGAATTTCAGGCCATCGAACAAGCGCGTTCGCTTTTGTCTGCCCCAGACGCGGCCCGGCCACAGATCCTGCGCTATGCCCTGGGCCCTTCGCTGGGCCAGTGTTGCGGGGGCGTGGTGCACCTGCAATTTCAAAAGGTCGATGCCTCGCACCCGGCCATACAGGCCCTCTTGAAGCCTGTGGGTCGGCCTCTGGCCCTGTTTGGCGGCGGCCATGTCGGACGTGCCATCGTGCAGCTCATGGCGACACTTCCTTACCAGGTGCGCTGGATCGACAGCCGCGACGGGATTTTCCCCGACCAGTTGCCGCCCAACACCCAAGCCGAGCATTCCGACCCGGTGCACGATGCGGTCGCCGATCTGGCCCCTGGCTCGGCGGTGCTGATCATGAGCTTCAGCCACGCCGAAGACCTCGATGTCGTCGCGGCCTGTCTGAGACGGCTGCGCACCCGAAACGATTTGCCCTACGTGGGCCTGATCGGCAGCGCGACCAAATGGGCCACATTTCGCCACCGTCTGATGGAGCGCGGCTTCACCGAAGCGGAACTCAGCCGCATCACCTGCCCCATCGGCCTGCCCGGCATCAATGGCAAAGAGCCCGAAGTCATCGCTGTGGCCGTGGCCGCCCAGCTTTTGGTCATATTCACATCGACTTTTTAATCTAAATGTTCTAATATTTCGCCCCGGACCGTTCTGCCTCAGACGCAGTTCGGTGACCCAAAGCATTTGTGCTGTGGGTATGCGTTTCCTACAAGGGGTGACCAAATGGCAGAGATTTTGATCAAACTGGGTGAGCAGCTGAACTCCAGTGTGTTTGTTTTGTTGGCATTGCTAGTGGCTACTGGGTATGGGCTAATGAAGATCGGTGCATGGAGCGAGAGGTTTTTGCATCTGAATCAAAAAGTCGATGGTGCCCTTCCCATGGAAAAAACCGTCATCCGGCTCGAACAACTCACCGAATTGATTGACAACAACACGCTCAAAAAACCTCTGATTCAGGGGCGCAGTCCCCTCAGCCTGACCTCGACAGGCGTGCAGGCCAGTCAGCGCATTGGCCTGGCCAGCGTGCTCTCCAGAGAATTCCCCAAATTGTCCTCATGGGTCGAACAAAAAGCATCTCTCCATGCATATGATGTGCAGGTGGCATCGATGTGCGTCGCCAGAGAAAGCTTTCCCGATCTATTGACGCAAGACGAATTGAGCCAGGCCAAATCATTCGCCTATGAGCAGGGCATCAGGCTTGAAGACTTATCGGCGATTTTTGGGGTGTTGTTGCGCGATGAAATCCTGAAACAAAAAACAGGGACCCTCTCCCCTCAACCATGATCACCCCAAAAAGGTTTTGATCGCCGCCAGCGTTTCTTGCGGCGATTCGTTCATCTGATGGTGCCCCATGGGCACCGTCACCACCTGATGCACTTTGCCATGCTCACGCGCCGCCGCCACCAGCGATTGCGCTGCCTTGGCGGGTGTCATCTGGTCTTGGGCGCCCAGCACAAACAGCACCGGGCATTTCAGCTCGGCCATGGCTTGCAGGCCCCGGTCGTAGCGGTCGCAAGCCACAAAGCCCCGATGGAACACATTGACCTTGGGGTTGGACCTCAATACCCGCCGGTTCAGCGCCGTATGGGCGCCATACACCCAGGTGCCCGGCCCCAAGGCCGAGGGTGGTGCCGCCAGCGTGGCCCGTGAATACACATTGATCATGCGGATCGCTTTTTCCGGGTCGTTCAGGCTGGTCTCGACCAGGGCGGGCGAGACCTTCATCGGGAAAGCGGTGCCCACCAGCACCGCATGGCTGATGCGATCACCCAGCCTTGCCGCTGCCTCCAGGGCAATCAAAGAGCCCCAGCTGTGCCCCACCAGGGCGGCACGCGCCAACTTTGCGGCATCGAGCAGATCGACGATGAAAGCCGCGGCCTCGGCCACGCTGGCGGGGGCATCGCCTGCGCTCTTGCAATGGCCTGGCAGGTCAATGGCCAGCACATTCCAGCCGTGGTGGGCCAGATAGCGGCTTTGCAAAATCCAGACGCTGTGGTCATTGAGCACCCCGTGGATGAACACCACCGTGGGCTGGCCCGGCACATGGGCGCGCCCGCCGGTGTAGGCGTAAATGGCTTGTCCTTTGACGTCGATGATCATGGTCAGGCCCCCGCTTTCTCGGCGGCTTTGAGGGCGCGCTTGAGGTCGTCGATCAAATCGTCGGGGTCTTCCAGCCCGATCGATAACCTGATGGTGCCCGGCCCGATGCCCGCACCCGCCAAGGCCTCATCGCTCATGCGGAAATGCGTGGTGCTGGCCGGGTGTATCACCAAAGATCGGCAGTCGCCCACATTGGCCAGGTGGCTGAAAATCTTCAGCGCCTCGATGAAGGCACGGCCTTGCGCCCGGCTGCCCGCCAGGTCAAAGCTGAACACCGACCCCGCCCCGCGCGGGCCAAAGCGCAGCAGTCGCTTGGCCAGTTGGTGTGAGGGGTGGCTCTCCAGCAAGGGGTGCCCCACCCGCGCCACGCCG
>JBEBAJ010000217.1:0-4623 GCA_041158965.1 Pseudomonadota bacterium
CCTTCGTTGAAAAGTACATCTTGTGTCATCTCGGCCCACGTACTGTCTGGCCCCACTTTTTCAAAAATCCACCGTGCGAATTGACCCCTAAGCTCGCCGGTGTGCGGTAACAACTGGTTGAGTTCGCTCAACAGCTCAACAAACTCTTGTTGGTTTCGGGTCCGCTCGAACCGCATGAGCAAAGACACCAAATTGTTGGCCTGCATATTTTGCTCATCTTGCGCGTGCATGTCCACCAGCACATGGCTGTGGCGCAACAACCCCCGACGCAGCAGGCCTGATTTCGATTGCCAGATGCACTCATGCAAGTGCGGGCTGCCACGCCAGCGCCGCCGCCCGTTGTAAATGACGACGCAAAGCACCGCAGGCCAGGGCAATCGGTCGGGCGAGATGATGTGGTTCTGCATCAGCGCCTCATAAAGCAGGGCGCTGTAGAGGCAAGTGCGCAGCGCCATGGCGGGGTCCGGTCGGCTTTGAAACTCAATGATGGCGTACACCTCGCCGCCATCGGCCAGCCGCACTCGCCATATTTGGTCGCTGTGCTTGGCCCGCAGCCCTGGCGTCACAAAGCTCGGCGGCAGGGGCTCAATGCCGTCGGGTGCCAGCGGCCCCAGCCCGGCCTCGGTCACATACCCCTGCAACAAATCCTGCACCATCCGGGGCGAATTGAACAACTGCTTATATGAGGTGTCATGGGCACGGGAAGACATGGCAAAGCAGAGAAAAAAATGCGGTGCCATCATTTGAACGCAAAAGCAGGCCGCAAAATCATGCCAAGGTGGTGAGTCATACCGTGATCTATGCACCAATCCCACCCTGTCCATGCATGGCCACAGCCCCAGCGCCCCATTCTTTCGGCATTTGATACACTACCCCCATCATGAACAAAATGCTCAAATGCGTTGCCCCCCTGGCAACCCTGCCCAACCCCATGGGGCGGGGAGCATGGCCCTGGCGTCAGCCTGCCTGACTGACCCATCCCCCATTGGTTCGGGCGCCCCATGCCCCGCACCATGCACAGCCCCCCTTGGGGCCCCAATAGCCCAGCAACCCATGCAAATCGTCCGCCACGGCGGGACACACCACATCATGATCACCGAACTTGAATTCAAAAGCCTGGCCAGCCAAGGCTACAACCGCATCCCCCTCATGGCCGAGGCCTTTGCTGACCTCGAAACCCCGCTCTCGCTCTACCTGAAGTTGGCCCACGCCAAAGACGCGGGTCGACACAGCTTTTTGCTCGAATCGGTGGTGGGTGGCGAGCGCTTTGGCCGCTACAGCTTCATCGGCCTGCCTGCCCGCACCCTGGTGCGCGCCTCTGGCTTTGGCGACGCCGCCCGCACCGAGGTCGTCACCGACGGCAAGGTGGTGGAAACCGCCAGCGGCAACCCGCTGGACTTCATCGCCGCCTATCAAAAGCGCTTCAAAGTGGCGCTGCGCCCCGGCCTGCCACGCTTTTGCGGTGGCCTGGCGGGCTACTTTGGTTACGACGCCGTGCGCTACATCGAGAAAAAGCTGGAAAACAGCTGCCCCCCCGACACCCTGGGCACACCCGACATCCTGCTCTTGCAGTGCGAAGAGCTGGCCGTCATCGACAACCTCTCCGGCAAGCTCTACCTCATCGTCTACGCCGACCCGGCCCAGCCCGAGGCCTACGCCCACGCCAAGCGCCGCTTGCGCGAGCTCAAAGACCTCCTCAAATACTCGGTGAGCGCCCCCACACTCAAAGCCAGCCAGCCGCACCCGGCCCAGCGCGACTTTGCCAAAGACGATTACCTCAAAGCCGTCGAGCGGGCCCAGCGCCTGATCGAGGCCGGTGACTTCATGCAGGTGCAGGTCGGCCAGCGCATCAAAAAGCGCTTCACCGAAAGCCCGCTGTCGCTCTACCGGGCGCTGCGCTCCCTCAACCCCAGCCCCTACATGTACTACTACAACTTTGGCGACTTTCAGGTGGTGGGGGCCTCGCCCGAGATCTTGGTGCGCCACGAGCACACCCCCGAAGGGCAAAAAGTCATCATCCGCCCGCTGGCGGGCACCCGCCCGCGCGGTGCCACCCCGGAAAAAGACAAAGCCACCGAGCAGGAATTGCTGGCTGACCCCAAAGAGCGTGCCGAGCATGTCATGCTGATCGACCTGGCGCGCAACGACATCGGGCGCATCGCCCAGATCGGCAGCGTCAAAGTGACCGAGGCCTTTGTGGTCGAGCGCTACAGCCACGTCATGCACATCGTCAGCAACGTCGAAGGGCTGCTGGTGGACGGCATGACCAATATGGATGTCCTCAAAGCTACTTTCCCCGCAGGCACCCTGACCGGTGCGCCCAAAGTGCACGCCATGGAGCTGATTGACCAGTTGGAGCCCGTCAAGCGCGGCATCTACGGCGGTGCCTGCGGCTACATCAGCTACGCGGGCGACATGGACGTGGCCATTGCCATACGTACTGCCATCGTCAAAGACCAGACCCTGTATGTGCAGGCCGCCGCTGGCGTCGTGGCCGATTCAAACCCCGAGATGGAGTGGAGGGAAACCGAGCACAAGGCCCGCGCCCTGTTGCGCGCCAGCGAACTGGTTGAAGAAGGCTTGGAGTGAACACCATGGCAAAAATCAAACTCCTCATGGTCGACAACTACGACTCTTTCACCTACAACATCGTGCAGTACTTCGGCGAGCTCGGTGCCCAGGTCGAGGTGTTTCGCAACGACGAAATCACGCTCGAGGGCATCGCCCAGCGCCAGCCCGACCGGCTGGTGATCTCCCCGGGGCCCTGTTCACCGGCCGAGGCGGGCATCTCGGTGGCGGCCATTCGCCACTTCGCCGGCAAGCTGCCCATTTTGGGCGTGTGCCTGGGGCATCAGAGCATTGGTGCCGCGTTCGGCGGCCAAATCGTCCGCGCCCGCGAGCTCATGCACGGCAAAACCAGCGTCATCACCACCACCCAAGAGGGCGTGTTTGCCGGCCTGCCCCAACAGTTCACGGTCAACCGTTACCACTCTTTGGCGATTGAGCGCAACACCTGCCCGCCCGAGCTCAAAGTCACCGCCTGGACCGAAGACGGCGAGATCATGGGCGTGCGCCACACCAGCCTGCCGATTGAGGGGGTACAGTTCCACCCCGAGTCCATCCTGACCGAGCACGGTCACGCCATGTTGCAAAATTTCCTCCAGCCCAAGAGTTGAATGCCATGACCCAGCGCCACGCCATCACCCCCTCGGAAGCCCTGCAACGCACCATCGAGCACCGTGAAATTTTTCACGACGAAATGCTGCACCTGATGCGCCTGATCATGAACGGCGAGCTCTCGCCCCTCATGACCGCCGCCATCATCACCGGCTTGAGGGTCAAGAAGGAAACCATCGGCGAGATCACCGCCGCCGCCCAGGTCATGCGCGAGTTCTCGACCAAGGTGCAAGTCGCTGACCCGACCCACTTGGTCGACATCGTCGGCACCGGGGGCGATGGGTCGCACACCTTCAACATCTCGACCTGCTCAATGTTTGTCGCCGCCGCCGCCGGGGCCAAGACCGCCAAGCACGGCGGGCGCAGTGTCAGCAGCAAGAGCGGCAGCGCCGACGTGCTGGAAAGCCTGGGTGCCAACATCAACCTCAAGCCCGATCAAATCGCCCGCAGCATTGCCACCACGGGCATCGGCTTCATGTTCGCCCCCAACCACCACCCGGCCATGAAAAACGTCGCCCCGGTGCGCAAAGAGCTTGGCGTGCGCACCATCTTCAACATCCTGGGGCCGCTCACCAACCCGGCTGGCGCGCCCAACATCCTGATGGGGGTGTTCCACCCCGATCTGGTGGGCATTCAGGTGCGTGCCTTGCAGCGCCTGGGCGCTGAGCATGCGCTGGTGGTCTATGGCCGCGACGGCATGGATGAGGTCAGCCTGGGCGCAGCCACGCTGGTGGGCGAGCTGAAAAACGGCGAAATCACCGAGTACGAAATCCACCCCGAAGACTTCGGCCTGCCCATGGCCAGCAATCGCGCCCTGCGCGTCGAGACCCCCGAAGAGTCGCGCGCCATGCTGCTGGGCGTGCTCGACAACCAGCCCGGTGCGCCGCGCGACATCGTGATCTTCAACGCCGGTGTGGCGCTCTATGCGGCCAACGTCAGCACCGACATCGCCAGCGGCATCGTGTTGGCGCGTCAGGCCCTTGAGTCCGGCGCCGCCAAGGCCAAACTGCAACAGTTCATCGACTTCACCAAGGCCGCAGCATGAGCGACATCCTGCAAAAAATCGTCGCCGTCAAGCGCGAAGAAATCGCCGCCGGGCTCAAAAAGAAATCGCTTGCCGCCATGCGCGAAGACGCCGAGAGCCGGGTCATGACGCGCGACTTCGAAGGCGCTTTGCGCGCCAGGATCGAGGCCGGCCAGGCCGCTGTGATCGCCGAAGTGAAAAAGGCCAGCCCTTCCAAGGGCGTGCTGCGGGCTGACTTTGTGCCTGCCGACATCGCCCAAAGCTATGCCGAGCACGGCGCCGCCTGCCTGTCGGTGCTGACCGATCAGCAGTTCTTCCAGGGTTGTAACGACTTTCTGAAGCAGGCCCGTGCCAGCTGCGACCTGCCGGTGCTGCGCAAAGACTTCATGGTCGACCCCTATCAGGTGTTTGAAGCCCGCGCC
>JBEBAJ010000218.1:0-4618 GCA_041158965.1 Pseudomonadota bacterium
GCTTTGAAGGCTGGCAGCAAATGGGCGAACAAACCCGATTGCTCGGTGGAGGTGGTGGAGGCCATGAGCAATGGCGCCCTTTGGGCATGGGCGGGACGCAATGGGCCCCAAAGGCTGGCCCATATAACCAAACACGCCATCAAAAAGCCCGGGCGCAAAGCTGAATCAGAGATGGCTTTGAAGATCATGCGGTTTCACCCCGAACAAACAAATGGGCCTGAGGATGTGTGTGTGCCAAAGGCCCGTTGAAAAATTCATCCACCGGCAAATCGGCCAGGATGCGCCCCGCCTCGAGGTAGATGACGCGGGTGGCCAATCGTTTCACCTGCCCCAGGTTGTGGCTGGCGAAGACCAAGGTGGGGCCGGGTTCTTGAGCCAGCCATGCGCCCAGCCATTGTTCGACCTCCTGTTTGGCCCTCGGGTCCAGACTGGAGGTGGGCTCATCGAGCAAGAGCATGTCGGGTTGCAGGGCCCAGGCCCGCGCCAGCGCCACCCGCTGTTGCTGCCCCCCTGACAAGGTGCGGGCGTTTTGCCGGGCCAAGTGGGCCAAGCCCACCCGCTGCAAGGCATCCATGGCTACGGCCATGGCATCGCGCCAGCGCCGCCCCGCCAACCAAAGCCCGATGGCCACATGCCGCTGGGTTTGGGTGTGCAGCATGTGCGGGCGCTGAAAGAGCATGGCCACGCGCCAGCCGTCTTGCATCTGGCGCAGGCCCTGGGTGGGCGGACGCAAGCCGTGTATGAGCCGCAAGAGGCTGCTCTTGCCTGAGCCGTTGGCACCAATCAGGGCGACCCGCTCACCCGGCCTGATTTGCAGATCGATGTGGTGCAAGACCTGATGGCCGTCGTAAGACAAGCTGGCCCGGGTCAAGGTGATGCAGGGTTTCATGCGCTGATCACCCCTTGGGCTGCGCCCATGTGCCCATCGAGTCGAAGCCGCCAGCGCCGCAGCAGCGAGATAACGGCGTTGAGCACCAGCACCACCCCCAGCAGCACCGCCCCCAGGGCCAGGGCCAGGGGCAAATCGCCTTTGCTGGTCTCCAGGGCGATGGCGGTGGTCATGACGCGGGTGAAGCCTTCGATGTTCCCGCCCACCATCATCACCGCGCCCACTTCCGAGATGGCGCGCCCAAAGACGGCGATGCACACCGTCAGCAAGGCAAAGCGGGCGTCCCAGGCCAGGATCAGGCTGCGCATGCCCACACCGGCGCCCAAAGACTGCAGTTGTTCGCCGAATTCGCGCTCGGTGTCTTCAATGTGTTGTCGCACCAGCGCCATGCAGACCGGCAAGACCAGGACCGTCTGGGCCAGGACCATGGCTTTGACGCTGAAGAGCCAACCCAGGTGCCCAAGGGGCCCCGAACGCGAGAGCATCAGATACACCACCAAGCCCACCACCACCGAGGGCAGGGCAAGCAAGGTGTTGAGGACGGTGAGCACCACGTCGCGCCCGGCAAAGCGGGCCACCCCCAGCCAAGCCCCCAAAACCACGCCCAAGGCACAGGCCAGGGCGGTCGCGCAGGCGCTGACCCACAGCGAGCGACCCACGATGGCCCACAACACGGGGTCGAAAGAGGTCATCAACTGAGCAGCGCTGATGAAGCTGAGCGTGAGGTCTGACATGGTGGTGGAAAAGTTGGGGTATCGTAGACATCCATGATTAACCTGACGATATGAATGGCTGTACATAGCATCGCCCTGCACTACACCCTGAGCAAGGGCCTGAACCGCCCTGCAGGTCTGGTGAGCCATCCGCTCATCGAGCTGCTGGTCGCGGTGAGCACCGAGGGCTCAATCACCGGGGCGGCGCGTCGGCTGGGGGTGTCGTATCGCCACGCCTGGGGCGAATTGAAGCGCTGGGAAAACGAGCTGGGCGAGGAGCTGATCGTCTGGGGCAAGGGGCAATCGGCCCGGCTGACCGAGTTCGCCACCAAGCTGATGTGGGCCGAGCGCCAGACGCAGGCCAGGTTGGCCCCTCAAATCGCCTCTTTGCAAGCCGATCTGGAGCGCACCTTTGCCATGGCCTTTGACCCCGAGGCCCATGTGTTGCCCCTATATGCCAGCCATGACGACGCGCTGCTGGCCCTGCAAGACGCCGCCGCCATGCAAGGGCTGTATCTGGACATCCGCTTTTGCGGCAGCGTCGATGCCATCCGTGCACTGAATGAAGGGCGATGCATATTGGCCGGCTTTCATGTGCGGCAAGCACCGTCGAGCTCGTCAGCGAGCGCGCGCCACTACCGTCCCCTGCTGAAACCGGGACTGCACAAACTGATCGGTTTTTCATTGCGGGCCCAGGGCCTGATGGTGGCACCGGGCAACCCGCTGGGCCTGAGCGATATGCGCTCGGTGGTGAAGCGCCAAGCCCGCTATGCCCAGCGCAGCCTGGGCACCGGCACCCGGGTCTTGCAAGACGAGCTGCTGGCCGAATCGGCGGGCGACGCGGGGGCCTTGCGGGTGATGGCCGATGGCGAACCGTCGCATGCGGCGTGCGCCGCCCTGGTGGCATCGGGCCAGGCCGATGCGGCCTTGGGCATCGCCTCGGCCGCCCATGCGCTGGGCCTGGATTTCTTGCCGCTGGTGACCGAGGCTTACCACCTGGTGTGCCTGAAGTCGGCGCTGGAGACGCCCGCCATGCAAGCCCTGCGGGCCAGCCTGAGTGACCCGGCCTGGGCCGAGCAACTGGGCCGGGTGGCGGGCTGTCAACCCAATCGGTCCGGGGAAGTGCTCTCGTTGAGCCGCACCTTGCCGTGGTGGCGCTTCCCGCGCCAGAAATAGCGGGCGGGCTTTTTAAGGGGCCGGCGGCGCTGGCCGCTGCCAGGCGCTGCCGATGCAGGCCGTGACCACCATGGCAATGGCCAACCACTGCTGAGGCCACAATTGCTCGGACAAAATCCACCAGCCTGCCAATGCACCCACCACCGGCTCAAGGCTCAGGCCGATGCTGAAAGTATGGCGCGGCAGGTGACGCAAGGCGTATATCTCGAGGGCGTAGGGCAAGGCACTGGAAAACAGCGCCACCCCCAAGCCCCAGAGCAGCCAAACCGGTTGCCACAAGCTGGCCCCGGCCTGCCAGACCCCGATGGGCACCACCAGCAAGGCGGCAAAGGCCATGCCCACCGCAACGGCGTGCAGGCCAAACCTTTTGGCCACGCGCTGCCCCTGCACGATGTAGACCGCCCAGCACACGGCGGCGGCCAAGGCGTAGGCCACGCCCACCGGATCGAGCGCGGCCACATGGCCCAAGCCCTCCAGCGGCAATAACCACGACAAGCCCAGGACCGCCAGCAAGAGCCACAGGGCATCGAGCCAACGCCGGGAATGCCAGATCGCAACCGCCAAGGGGCCGGTGAACTCGATGGCAATGGCCAGCGCCAGCGGAATGCGGGCTATGGACTGGTAAAAAAGCAGGTTCATCAGCCCCAGGGTGCCGCCATAAAAGGCCAGGGGTCGCATATCGCGCCAATGCCAGGGGCCACGCCAGGGCCTGAGCACCGCCCACAAGATCAGGGCGGAGAGCCCGATGCGCAGGGCCGACACGCCCTCCACCCCCAGCGCCGGAAACAGGGTTTTGGCATAGGAAGAACCGACGCACAGCGAAATGAGCGAACCCAAAAGAGCCAGCAAGGGAAATAAAGGCCAAGTCATCACAACGCTGGATCGTAATGGTTAAGGAGGCTCTGGTTTTCCCGAGGTTGTCTGGCGACACGCAGGCCTTGCTTGCCCCTATCATTTCAACATCACCACACCATGAAGAAGGAATCGCCATGAACATGCAACGCCGTCACTGGTTGCAGACCACCACCGCCAGCGCATTGTTGGCTGCCATTGGCCAGCAGGCTTGGGCTCAAGCCCAAGTGGAATCGATCAAAATCATCACAGGCTTCCCGCCGGGTGGCACCTCTGACACCATTTGCCGGCGAGTGGCAGAAAAACTCGCTCCCGGCTATGCCAAGGCGGCTTTTGTTGAAAACAAGACCGGTGCCGGTGGACAAATTGCGGTTCAAACCGTGAAGGCCGCCCCGCCTGACGGCAACACCGTGTTGCAAACCCCGATGTCGATGTTGGGCATCTACCCGCACATTTACCGCAAACTCAGCTATGACCCGTTCAACGATGTGTTGCCGGTCAGCCTGGGCTGCACTTTTGACTTTGGCTTTGCCGTGGGCCCGATGGTGCCCGCAGAAGTGCGCACCGTGCAAGACTTTGTGGGCTGGTGCCGCGCCAACCCGGACAAAGCCAACTTCGGCTCGCCTGCGGCCGGCTCGACCCCGCACTTCATCGGGGCCTTGCTGGGCAAGTGGGCCCAGATCGATTTGCGCCATGTGGCTTTCCGTGGCACCCAACCGGCCATTCTGGACATGATCGGCGGGCAAATCGCCGCCGTGTCCGGCCCCATCGGCGAATTCACCCAGCATGTGGCGGCGGGCAAGTGCCGTTTGCTGGCCGCCTCAGGACCCAAACGCAGCCCCTTTGCCCCCCAAGCGGCAACCTTTGTCGAACAGGGCCTGAGCGACTTTGTGTATGACGAGTGGTTTGGTTTCTTCGTGCCCGCGAAAACGCCCGCCGATGTGATCACCCGCTTGAACAGCGCCATTCGCACGGCCTTGGCCACGCC
>JBEBAJ010000219.1:0-5076 GCA_041158965.1 Pseudomonadota bacterium
CGCGCTCTGACCACCCGCATGATCGAGGCCTTGCACCAGGACGCCGATGCGCTGGGCATTGAACGCCCCACCCATGAGCCGCGCGCCACTGACCATGTGCCGCAAATGCTCGGTCTCATCCAAACGCTGGAAGATCGCGGCCTGGCATATCGCTCGCCCAATGGCGATGTCAACTACTCAGTTCGCGCCTTTCCCGGCTATGGAAAGCTGTCAGGCAAGTCGCTCGATGAGCTCAACGCCGGTGAACGGGTGGCGGTCGAGTCCGGCAAGAAAGACCCGCTTGATTTTGTTTTGTGGAAGGCGGCCAAGGCCGATGAGCCCGAAGAAGTGAAATGGGCGGCGCCCTTTGGGGCAGGACGACCGGGCTGGCACATCGAGTGCTCGGCCATGAGCTGCCACTTGCTGGGCACCACCTTTGACATACACGGCGGCGGTGCCGATTTGCAATTTCCCCATCACGAAAACGAAATCGCCCAAAGCGAAGGCGCCAGCGGCCAGCCCCTGGCGCGCTACTGGATGCACAACGGCTTCATCAATGTGGACAACGAAAAAATGTCCAAAAGCCTGGGCAATTTCTTCACCATCCGGGATGTCTTGCAAAGCTACGATGCCGAGACTGTCCGTTTCTTTGTCGTGCGCAGCCACTACCGCAGCCCGCTCAATTACAGCGATGTCCATCTGGACGACGCCCGCGCCGCCCTCAAGCGGCTCTACACCGCACTCCAATCGGTCACGCCGAGCCAACCCCATATCGATTGGGCGCAGCCCCATGCGGCGCGATTCCAGCAGGCCATGAACGAAGACTTTGGCACCCCCGAAGCGGTGGCCGTGCTGTTTGATCTGGCCAGCGAAGTCAACAAAACCCGCGATCCGCAATTGGCCGGGCTGTTGCGTGCCCTGGGTGGTGTTTTGGGCCTGTTGCAGCAAGACCCCACGGCTTATTTGCAAGGCGGGGCAGGCCTGGACGAAGCCGCAGTGCAGGCCCTCATCGCCCAACGCGCGGCGGCCAAAGCCGCCAAAAATTTTGCCCAAGCCGACCGCATTCGAAATGATTTGTTGGACCAGGGCGTGGTTCTCAAAGACGGCCCCGGCGGCACCACCTGGGAGCGCGCGTGACTGCCGCCACCGCCCCCGTCACCGAGTTCCCCGTCTATTGGGACGAGGCCTGCCAGCACCTCATGAAAAAAGACCGGGTCATGCGCAAGCTGATCCCGCAGTTTGGCGATGCCAGACTGGTGACGCGCGGAGACGCCTTCGTCACCCTGGCGCGCAGCATTGTGGGTCAGCAGATTTCGGTCAAGGCGGCGCAAAGCGTCTGGGATCGTTTTGCCTCGCTCTCGCGCCGCATCACCCCGGCCAGCGTCCTGAAAATGAACATCGACGAGATGCGGGCCAGCGGCCTGTCGGCGCGCAAGGTGGAATATCTGGTGGACTTGGCCTTGCATTTTCAGGATGGCCGCTTGCGCCACAAGCAATGGCCGGGCATGAGCGATGACGACATCATCGATGAGCTGGTTGCGGTGCGTGGGATAGGCCGCTGGACCGCCGAAATGTTCCTCATCTTCCATCTCATGCGGCCCAATGTCTTGCCGCTGGACGATGTGGGGCTGATCAATGGCATCAGCAGAAATTATTTTTCGGGCGAGGTGGTCAGCCGCAGCGATGCACGCGAAGTGGCCTCGGCCTGGTCCCCCTATTGCAGCGTGGCCACTTGGTATATTTGGCGCTCGCTCGATCCTTTGCCCGTCGTGTACTGAATTTGGAGGCTGAAAATGGCGAAAAAGACTTTCCTCGACTTTGAGCAACCGATTGCCGAACTGGAAACCAAAATTGAAGAGCTGCGTTATGTGCAAAGCGAATCGGCGGTCGATATTTCCCAGGAAATCGAACAGTTGTCGAAAAAAAGCCTGCAGCTGACCAAAGACATCTACAGCGACCTCACCCCCTGGCAAATCACCAAGATCGCCCGCCACCCCGAACGCCCCTACACACTGGACTACATCTCGGAAATCTTCACCGACTTCGTCGAAATGCACGGCGACCGCCACTTTGCCGATGACCTCAGCATCGTCGGGGGCCTGGCCCGTTTCAACGGCATCCCCTGTGTGGTGCTGGGGCATCAAAAGGGCCGCGACACCAAAGAGCGCGCCGCCCGCAATTTCGGCATGAGCCGCCCCGAAGGTTATCGCAAAGCCCTGCGCCTGATGAAGACCGCCGAAAAATTCAAATTGCCGGTGTTCACTTTTGTCGATACGCCCGGGGCCTATCCCGGCATCGACGCCGAAGAGCGCAGCCAGTCAGAAGCCATCGGTCGCAATATTTTCGAAATGGCCCAGTTGGAAGTGCCCATCATCTCCACCATCATCGGTGAGGGCGGCTCGGGCGGGGCCCTGGCCATCAGTGTGGCCGACCAGGTGCTGATGCTGCAGTACTCGGTCTATTCGGTCATCAGCCCAGAGGGCTGTGCCTCGATATTGTGGAAAACCTCAGAGCGTGCGGCCGATGCCGCCGAGGCCTTGGGCATCACCGCCCACCGACTCAAGGCCCTGGGCCTGATCGACAAAATTGTCAACGAACCCGTGGGCGGGGCGCACCGTGACCTGAAACAGATGGCCACTGCCCTCAAGCGCGGCCTCAGCGACGCCTGGCGTCAAATCAGCGACCTCAAGACCAAAGAGCTGCTTGACCGACGTTACGAGCGCCTGCAAAGCCATGGTCGCTACTCTGACACCAAAGCCGCCGCCTGACGCGCCAGCCTGGCCGTCTTTGCAAGACGTGCCCTCTGGCCCTTTTGCCGTCGCCTTCAGCGGCGGGGCCGACTCAACCGCTCTGTTACAGGCCAGTTTGCAACTGGGTCACAGCCGGGTCCACGCCATCCACATCAACCACGGCTTGCAAGCCGCAGCCGCTGATTTTGAGTGGCATGTGCGCCACCTGTGCCGACAGTGGGGCGTGCCACTGGCCGTGGTTCGGGTACAGGCCCGGGCGGCTCGCGGCCAAAGCCCCGAAGAGGCCGCCAGGGCGGCACGCTACCCCGCACTGGCGCAAGCCGCGCTGCGCCATTGGTCACAACCCTTGACCACCGTATGGCTGGCGCAGCACGCCGACGATCAGGCCGAAAGCGTCTTGCTGGCCTGGTCACGCGGGGCCGGTTTGTCGGGGCTGGCCGCCATGCCCCGCAGCCTGCAGCGCCATGGTGTGAACTTTGTCCGTCCCTGGCTGGGCGCCTCGGGCGACGCCTTGCGCCACACCTTGCGTCGCATCGGCACCCCCTGGGTGGAAGACCCCAGCAATGCCAGCAGCGCCTACACCCGCAATCGCATCCGCCACCAGGTCTTGCCGGTGTTAGAGGCGGCCATGCCGGGCAGCAGGGCCACCTTGGTGCGCACTGCCCGACACGCCGCCCAAGCCATGCAACTGCTGGCCGATCTGGCCGAGCTCGATGCCCGCGAAGTGGGCCTGCCGCCCTGCATAGCCGCTCTGAGGCAATTGCCCGAACATCGACAGGCCAACGTTTTGCGCCATTGGCTGGCCTCCTTGGGCACCCAGGCCCAGGCCAGCCAAATGGCTGAATTGCTGCGCCAGCTCAGCGCCTGCCAAACCCGGGGCCACCAAATCGAGCTGCGTGTGGGCAGCGGCCAGATCAGGCGCGAGGGGGAGCATCTGGCTTGGCTACAATCAAGGGTTTGATCACCGATCTACCCTGCTTTATGTCTCTCATCGTTCACAAATACGGCGGCACCTCGATGGGCTCGACCGAGCGCATCCGCAATGTCGCCAAACGCGTGGCCAAATGGGCCCGAGCCGGCCACCAGATGGTGGTGGTCCCCAGCGCCATGAGCGGCGAGACCAACCGCCTCTTGGGGCTGGCCAAAGAATTGGCGCCCACCCAGGCCCAGACCGCTTATTACCGGGAGCTGGACATGTTGGCCGCCACGGGCGAGCAAGCCTCCTCGGCCCTCTTGGCCATCGCCTTGCAGGCCGAAGGCATCGATGCCATCAGCTACTCCGGTTGGCAGGTGCCCATCAAGACCGATGACGCCTACACCAAGGCCCGCATCGAATCGATCGACGATGCCCGTGTGCGTGCCGACCTTCAGGCAGGCCGCGTGGTCATCATCACCGGCTTTCAGGGCATAGACCCCAATGGCCACATCACCACCTTGGGGCGTGGCGGCTCAGACACCTCGGCAGTGGCCGTGGCGGCTGCGCTGAAAGCCCACGAATGCCTGATCTACACCGATGTCGACGGCGTCTACACCACCGACCCGCGCGTGGTCCCCGAGGCCCGTCGCCTGCGCACCGTCAGCTTTGAAGAAATGCTGGAGATGGCCTCCTTGGGCTCGAAGGTGCTGCAAATCCGCTCGGTGGAATTCGCTGGCAAATACAAAGTGCCCCTGCGCGTGCTGTCCAGCTTCACGCCCTATGACATCGACCTGAACGAAGAAGCCAGCTCTGGCACCCTGATCACCTTTGAGGAAGACGAACACATGGAAAAAGCCATCGTTTCCGGCATAGCCTTCAACCGCGACGAAGCCAAAATCTCTATCATCGGCGTCCCCGACAAGCCGGGCATTGCCTACCAGATCCTGGGCGCGGTGGCCGAAGCCAATATCGTTCACCGCAACGACCATGGGCGCACCCTCGACTTGCTCAAATCCAAAGTCTTGACCGCCCTGGGCGCGGCAGGTGTTGAAGCCGACGCCAAGATCTGCAAGGTCTCGATTGTGGGCATCGGCATGCGCAGCCATGTGGGCGTGGCCAGCAAGATGTTCCGCTCTTTGAGCGAAGAGGGCATCAACATCCAGATGATTTCCACCTCCGAAATCAAAACCTCGGTCGTCATCGACGAGAAATACATGGAGTTGGCGGTGCGGGCCCTGCACCGGGCCTTCGACCTCGATCAGGCCCCGGCCTGAGCGGGTCTGGGGGGCCTTTGCCAGGCTGCTCCCCTCGACTTAAGGCATAATATGCCCGTGCTGGAGACGTGACCGAGAGGCCGAAGGTGCTCCCCTGCTAAGGGAGTATGCGGTGAAGAGCTGCATCGAGGGTTCGAATCCCTCCGTCTCCGCCAGC
>JBEBAJ010000220.1:0-4566 GCA_041158965.1 Pseudomonadota bacterium
GATTGCCCAAAGAACTGATCAAAAACTACAAGTTGATGGCCGCTTTCCATGGCGTGGGGTATCAACCGTTGATGCGCGATGTGTTGCAGCGTTTTGTGCAACCCGAACTCCAGCATATTTTGGAGAGCCAGATTCAATTGGCCGAGTCTAAGCCGAGACGCAGTTTGAGCCTGAAGCGTAAAGCCGCCTGAGCGTTACTTTCCCCGCCGCACCCGCAGGAACTCGTCAAGCAACAGACAGGCTGCGCCAAGGGTGATGGCGCTGTCGGCCAGATTGAAGGCGGGAAAGTGCCCGCCTGCAAATAGGGGCTCAAGCCAGTCAAAGTGAAAGTCAAGGAAGTCGATCACATGGCCATGCACCAGACGGTCGATCACATTGCCCACTGCGCCGCCCAACAACATCGACAATGCGAAGGCAAACAATTTTTGCTGCCCGTGGCTGCGCAACAACCAAAGCATGAAGAGTGCCGCAGCCAGCCCTAGGGCGGTGAAAAACCAGCGTTGCCAGCCCCCCGCATCGGACAGAAAGGAAAACGCCGCCCCAGCGTTATGCACCCGCACCAAATTAAAAAACGGGGTCACAGCCTGGCTGTGCCACAGATCGAACTGAGCCACCACCAGCCATTTGCTCAACTGATCCAGCACCAGCACCAGCGCGGCCAACGCCAGCCAGATCGCCCAGCCCGGTCGGGACTTGGCCATGGTCAGGCGAAGTGGCGGCTTTCGCCGTCACCGTGTAAATTGCTCACGCAGCGACCGCACAGACCGGGGTGTCCGTGTGGGCCCACGTCGTCGGCATAGTGCCAACAACGCTCGCATTTGGTGGCCTGGCTCACCCTTGGGGTGACCCGGGTCTCGGCGCCTTGGGTCAGCCGGACCTTGGAGGTGATGAAGACAAACTTCAGGTCCTCGCCCAGACTGGACAATGCGGCAAGGTCTTCGCCCTGGGCCTGCACCTCGATCTCGGCTTGGAGCGAAGCCCCCAACTGCCCAGCGGCACGCAGCGCCTCAATTTCTTTGTTGGCCACCTCGCGCACGGCCCTGATGCGGGCCCACTTTTCCAGCAAGGCCGGGTTGGGCTGTGGCAAATGCACATAGGTTTCGGTGAACACCGTTTCGCCCTGTTCCAGCACCTGCCATGCTTCTTCGGCGGTAAAGCTCAAAAATGGCGCCATCCAGCGCAGCATGGCCTGGGTGATCTGCCACAGGGCGGTTTGTGCGCTGCGCCGTGCCAGCGATTTGGGGGCTGTGGTGTAGAGGCGGTCTTTCAGGATGTCGAGGTAAAACGCCCCCAGGTCTTCCGAGCAATACACCTGCAGTTTGGACACCACAGGGTGGAACTCGTACTGGCCGAAGTGGCCACCTTCAAAAACACCGCGCTGGGCATTGAAATGCCCCACGATGTCGGCTTGCAATTCGGCCGCCCGCGCCAGCGCGTAGCGGTCAATTTCCAGCAATTGCTCAGGCGCGAGTGCATCGTTGGCCGGGTCAAAGTCGCTGGTATTGGCCAGTAAAAACCGAAGTGTGTTGCGTATGCGCCTGTAGGCATCGACCACCCGCGCCAGAATTTTGTCGTCAATGTTGAGGTCGCCCGAGTAGTCGGTGGACGCCACCCACAGGCGCACGATCTCGGCGCCCATTTTGTCGGTGACTTCCTGCGGCACGACCACATTGCCCAGGCTTTTGGACATCTTGCGGCCATGGCCATCGGTGGCAAAGCCGTGCGTCAAAAGGCCCCGGTAGGGGGCTCGGCCAAACAGCGCGCAACCCAGCAGCAGGGACGAGTGAAACCAACCACGGTGCTGGTCGTGGCCTTCCAGATACAAGTCTGCTTCGGGGCCTTCTTCGTGGTGGGGCTTGCGGCCATAGGCTTGCTCGCTATAGGCCTCATGGCTGCCGCGCAGCACATGCCAAAAAGTCGAGCCAGAGTCAAACCACACCTCCAAAATATCGGTGCTCTTGGTGTAGTGCCCGGCGTCTTCACCCAGTATGTCGGCGGCGCTGACCCGGCTCCAGGCCTCAATACCGCCGCGCTCGACGATGTCTGCGGCCTGGTCCATGATTTCCAGCGTGCGGGGGTGCAGCTCGCCACTGTCTTTGTGCAAGAAGAAGGGCACTGGAACACCCCAGCTGCGCTGGCGCGAGATGCACCAGTCGGGTCGGTTGGCGATCATGTCGCGCAGTCGGGATTGGCCGTTTTCCGGGTAAAAGCGGGTGTCCTCAATGGCTTGCAAAGCCAATTGCCGCAAGGTTTGCCTGGGTTTGATCTGCGGGTTCTCGAACACCCCGGTGCCTTCATCCATGCGTATGAACCACTGCGGCGCGGCCCTGTAGATGACTGGTGTTTTGTGGCGCCAGCAATGCGGGTAGCTGTGGGTGATGGGTGAGGTGGCCATCAGTCTGCCCGCGTCGCGCAGGGCTTGCAAAATCACCGGCACCGCCTTCCAGATGTGCTGGCCGCCAAACAGTGCAAAGTCTGGTGCATACGCGCCCTGGCCTTGTACCGGGTTCAAGATGTCGCGTGGCGTCATGCCGTGAGCAATGCACGAGTTGTAGTCGTCCACACCATAGGCCGGGGCTGAGTGGACCAGGCCGGTGCCATCGCCCTCGCCGACATACTCGGCCAGAAACACAGGCGCCACGCGGTCGTAACCGCCGTCCACATGTGCCAGCGGGTGGCGGAACTCGATGCGATCCAGCGCCTGCCCCTTGGCCGTGGCCAATACCTGACCTGTCAGGCCATAGCGCTCAAGGCAGGCTTGCACCCTGGAAGCCGCCAGCAGCAACACGCCGCGCTCGGTTTGAACCAGGGCGTAGTCGATTTCGGGGTTGGCATTCAGCGCCTGGTTGGCCGGAATCGTCCAGGCGGTGGTGGTCCAGATCACCGCGTAGGCGTCGCCAGGCAGGCTGTCCAGTCCAAAGGCCAGGGCCAGCCGTGCAGGCTGGGCACATAAAAACGCCACATCGAGCGTGTCGCTCTTTTTGTCGGCGTACTCAATTTCGAATTCGGCCAGCGATGAGGCACAGTCGAAACACCAATACACGGGCTTGAGGCCGCGATAGACGAAGCCGCGCTCGATCACTTGCTTGAAGGCACGCAACTGCCCGGCTTCATTGACCGGGTCCATGGTGCGGTATGGGGTGTCCCATTCACCCAGAACCCCCAGCCGTTGAAAATCGGTCTTTTGCTGTGCGATTTGTTCGGTCGCGTAGGCTCGGCTCTTGGCCTGCATGTCGTCGCGACTGAGGTGACGGCCATGCTCTTTTTCTATGGCGTTTTCAATCGGCAGGCCGTGGCAATCCCAGCCGGGGATGTATTGGGCGTCAAAACCAGCCAATTGGCGGCTTTTGACGATCATGTCTTTGAGCACCTTGTTCAAGGCATGGCCGATGTGCAACTTGCCGTTGGCATAAGGTGGCCCGTCGTGCAGCACAAACAGAGGTGCGCCTTGGCGGGCCAGGCGCAATTTTTTGTACAAACCATGGGTCTGCCAGGCCTGTGCCCAGGCTGGCTCGCGCTTGGGCAAGTCGCCGCGCATCGGAAACGGTGTGTCGGGCAAATTCAGGCTGCTGCGGGTATCGCTGGTGTTCTTGGTGTTCATGGGGCAGACGGTTCAATCGGGCGGGCACCCAAGACAGAATTCACAGGCTTGGGCGGGCGGGGGCAAAGCAGGGCGCCTGGCGCCACGCCTCAAATTCGGTCGCGCGTGGTCTGACGCCGCGTGTGCGCATGCGAAGGGCGCTCTGCAAACCACAGGCGCGCGTCTTCGCAGTCTTGGGCGATGCCTTGTTGCAAGGCCTCCAGACCGTCGTACTTTCGTTCGTCGTGTAATTTGTGCAGCAGTTCCACACGCACGATTTTAGCGTAGCCCCCGTCCGGGCCCAGATGGTCTGGCCATTGCAGGCAATGCGTCTCTAACAACACCTGCCCGCGGTTGACATCGGTGGGGTCCAAGGTGGGGCGAACCCCCAGACTGGCCACGGCAGGCAGGGCATGATCGGCCAGCCCCCAGACCTGAGCCACAAAGATGCCTTGGGTGGCTGGTTTCTTGTGTCGAAAGCGCAAATTCAGGGTCCGGAAGCCCAGTTCCCGGCCCAGGCGAGCGCCTGCGACCACATGGCCAGAGATCGCATAGGGGCGCCCCAAAAGTTGGGCCGCCTCGGCCATCGCCCCATTGGCCAGCACCTCACGCACGGCTGAACTGCTGACCCGCAAGCGGCCATGCCTAAAGGGCGGCAATGCGGGGCTGGGCCCGCCTTTCATGCCGGGGCGGGGGTCTGAAATCTCATAGCTGTTCATGCGCGCCACATCAAAACCGTGCATTTCACCCGCTTGAACCAGCATGTCATAGTCGCCTGCGCGCTTGGCCCCGAAGCGGAAATCGTCTCCCACCAGCACATAACGCACCCCCAGACCGTCGAGCAAGACTTCCCGGATGAAGTCATCCGGGCTTTGCGAGGCAAACCGCGCATTGAAGGGCAGGATGATGCACTGGTCGACCCCGCAGCGCTGCAACTCGCTCAGTTTGTCGCGCAGTGTGGCGATGCGCTCGGGGGCCAATTCGGG
>JBEBAJ010000221.1:0-4559 GCA_041158965.1 Pseudomonadota bacterium
TGGGGTGATCGGTGTTGCGCGAGTGAATGCAGTGTGATGAGAGGCCACACGCCGCTTGACATGGGCGGCGCTGGCCAGATGCTCAGGCTGCCGCTTGCGTGGCCAACCACTCGGCCGCCCGCTCGGCCACCATCAGGGTCGGGGCATTGGTGTTGCCGCTGGTGATGGTGGGCATGATGCTCGCATCGACCACCCGCAAACCCAAAATCACCCCCCCACGGCCATCGCGCACACGCAGCTCGGGGTCGACCACCGCCGTGGGATCGTCGAGCCGCCCCATGCGGGCGGTGCCCACGGGGTGAAAAATGGTGGTGGCAATGTCGCCGGCCAGCCGCGCCAGGTCCTCGTCGCTCTGGTATTGCGGACCGGGTTTCCACTCCTCGGGCTGGTAACGGGCCAGGGCCGGTTGTGCCACGATGCGGCGGGTCACACGCAAAGAATCTGCTGCCACGCGACGGTCTTCGTCGGTGCTCAGGTAGTTGGGCGCGATAGCCGGGGCCTGACGAAAGTCCGGGCTGGTGATGTGCACGCTGCCCCGGCTGCTCGGATTGAGGTTGCAGACACTGGCGGTGAACGCCGGGAACGCATGCAAGGGTTCGCCAAATGCGTCGAGGCTGAGCGGTTGGACGTGGTATTCGATATTGGGCCAGGCCAGCTCGGGGCTGCTGCGGGTGAAGGCGCCGAGTTGCGAGGGCGCCATACTCATCGGTCCGCTGCGCTTGAAGGCGTACTCCAGGCCGATCTGCAGCTTGCCCCACCAGCTGTTGGCCAGGGTATTGAGCGTTTGCACACCCTGCACCTTGAACACGGCGCGGATTTGCAAATGATCTTGCAGGTTGCCGCCCACGCCAGGCAGGTTGACCACCGGGTCAATGCCGTGGGAACGCAGCACCTCGGGCGAGCCAATGCCCGACAACTCGAGAATCTGGGGCGTGCCGATGCTGCCCGCACTCAGGACCACCGCATGCCGTGCCCGTGCCGTGACCAGTTGCTCACCATCCCAGCACACCACACCACTGCAGCGTTGTTGTCCGTTCGGCAGGGTTTCGATGTCGAGGCGTGCCACCTGCGCCGAAGTCCAGAGTTCGAAATTAGGGCGTCCGTAACAAGTCGGGCGCACAAAGGCTTTGGCGGTGTTCCAGCGCCAACCGCTGCGCTGATTGACTTCGAAGTAACCCACGCCCTCATTGGTGCCCCGATTGAAATCGGGGGTGGCAGGAATGCCGGCTTGTTCGGCGGCTTGCGCAAAGGCGTCCAGAATGTCCCAGCGCAGACGTTGCTTTTCCACGCGCCACTCGCCACCGGCGCCGCGGTGACGCAAGGTCCGGTGGTAGTCACTGGAGCCTTGTAGCAACTCGCTGGTCTGCTCTTTGGCGCCATGCAAGGCATTGGCGCCGAGGTAGTGGTCTTCGTGAAGTTTGAAATACGGCAGGCTGTTTTCCCAGCGCCAACGCGCATCGCCGCTCACCTGGGCCCAATGATCGTAGTCGCGTGATTGCCCGCGCATGTAAATCATGCCGTTGATGCTCGAGCAGCCGCCCAGCACCTTGCCGCGCGGGTAGCGCAGTTGGCGACCATTGAGCCCGGCATCGGCTTGCGTTTGATACAACCAATCGGTGCGTGGGTTGCCAATGCAGTACAGGTAACCCACGGGGATGTGCACCCAGTGGTAATCGTCCTTGCGCCCGGCCTCGATCAGCAGCACGCGATGACGTGCATCGGCCGAGAGTCGATTGGCGAGCAGGCAGCCGGCGGTGCCGGCCCCCACGATGATGAAGTCGAAATCCGTGTCGCTCATGGGATGCCTGGTGGGATGGCGGGTCGATGAAGAGACGGGTTCAAACAGTTCCCGAACTGAGCTGCGTGTTGAGCGTCGGCGTGATCAGCGGGCGGTGGGCATTGCGAACTCGGCGCCTTTGCCAATGCTCTCAGGCCAGCGTTGCATGATGCTCTTTTGGCGTGTATAGAAACGCACACCCTCTTCGCCATAGGCGTGCATGTCGCCAAACAGCGAACGCTTCCAGCCACCGAAGCCATGCCAGGCCATGGGGACGGGAATCGGCACGTTGATGCCCACCATGCCAACCTGGATGCGGCGCGAAAATTCGCGTGCCACGTTGCCATCGCGGGTGAAGCAACTCACACCGTTGCCAAACTCGTGTGCGTTGATCAGGTTGACCGCGGCACCAAAATCCGGGACACGCACACAGCTCAGCACGGGGCCAAAAATTTCCTCACGGTAAATACGCATGGAGGGCTGCACATGGTCGAACAAGGTGCCGCCCATCCAAAAGCCATGATCGCACCCTGTGCCGGCTTGTGAGCCCTTGAAGCCACGCCCATCGACCAACAGCTGGGCGCCTTCTTGCGCGCCAATATCGATGTAGCCGCTGATGCGCTGATGCGCGGCGGCTGTGACGATGGGACCCATCTCGGCGTCCAGCTCGACACCGTTCTTCACTTTGAGTGTGCGCGTGCGCTCGATCAGGGTCGGCATGATCTTCTCGGCCACATCACCCACCAGCACGGCCACGCTGATGGCCATGCAACGCTCGCCCGCTGAACCGTAGGCACTGCCGATCAAGGCATCGACCGCTTGGTCGAGATCGGCGTCGGGCATCACCACCATGTGGTTCTTGGCGCCGCCAAGGGCCTGTACGCGTTTGCCGTGGTGCGCGCCGGTTTCATAAATGTAGTTGGCGATGGGCGTGGAGCCCACAAAGCTCAAACCCTGGACCTGCGGGTGCGCCAGCAACGCGTCCACGGCCTCTTTGTCACCGTGCACCACGTTGAACACGCCGTCGGGCAGGCCGGCTTCCTTCAGCAGGTCAGCCATGAACAGCGAGGCGCTGGGATCGATGGGGCTGGGCTTGAGGACAAAGGTGTTGCCGCACGCCAGCGCCACCGGGAACATCCACATGGGCACCATGACCGGGAAGTTGAACGGCGTGATACCCGCCACCACGCCCAAGGGCTGGCGCATGGTCCAGTTGTCGATGCCGGTGGAGACCTGGTCGGTGAAGTCGCCCTTGAGCAATTGCGGAATGCCGCAGGAAAACTCCAGGATTTCGATACCCCGCGTGACCTCGCCCTGTGCATCGGTGAAGACTTTGCCGTGTTCGGCGGTGATGATGCGCGCCAGGTCATCACGGCGCTGGTTCATCAACTCCAGAAATTTGAAGAGCACGCGCGCCCGGCGGATGGGGGGGGTGTCGGCCCAGGCGGGGAATGCCGCCAGGGCTGCAGCCACGGCCTGGTCGACATCGCCGGCCGTGGCCAGCGGGACCTTGCCCGTGACAGCGCCAGTGGCGGGGTTGAAGACATCTTGCTGACGCTGGGACTGACCAGCCTGGCGGTGGCCCTGGATGTAATGGGGGATCGCAGTGGGGCTCATGGGGCGAAGGAGTGAGGAAAGTTAAAGGGGGCGGGGTTGCTGGTGTGGCTCTCCCGCAAGGGGTTCATTCACAACGATCAGCGGCAGCCGGTGACGTCCACATTGCTGCCGCTGGTGTAGCTGGACTCAGCGCTCAGCAGCCAGAGAATGGCTTGCGCCACTTCCTGTGCCGTGCCGGCGCGTTTCATGGGGAGGTTCGGGCCGACGGCCTGTGCACGGCCGGGGAATCCGCCGCTGGCGTGGATCTCGGTGTCGATGATGCCCGGGCTGACCTGGTTGACACGAATGCCTTCGGCCGCGACCTCCAGTGCAAGACCCTTGGTCATCGAGTCAATGGCGCCCTTGCTGGCGGCATAGTCCACGTACTGACCAGCACCGCCGAGGCGGGAAGCCGCGCTGCTGAGGTTGACGATCACGCCGCCGCCATGCCCGTGACGTGTGCTCATGCGACGCACCGCCTCGCGGGCACAGAGAAAACTGCCAATGACGTTCAGGCGGAACATGCGCTCCAGGCGTGCCAGGGTCATGTCGTCGACCCGGGACTGCACGTCCACCACGCCGGCGTTGTTGACCAGGCCATCGAGCCGGCCCCAGTGACTGTCGATGCGCTGAAACATGGCCATGATTTGGGCCTCGTCACTGACATCGGCCTGCACCACCAAGGCTTCGCTGCCAGCCTTCTGGATCTGATGTGCCACGTCGTCGGCTGCTGCGCGGTTGCTGCTGTAATTCACCACGACGCGCCAGCCACGCTGGGCGGCCAGGACAGCGGTGGCGGCGCCGATGCCGCGACTGGCACCGGTGACGAGTAATACGGGTTTCATGTGGATCTCCTGCAAAAAATCGGGTGAGGCGTTACAACCAGCCAACAGAGGCGATCAGACCACGAAGCAAGTCAGTTGACAAAGAGGAGAGTTCCCCATGCCCCAGACCGTTGATTATTACTTCGCCCCCCAAAGTCCGTGGGCTTATTTGGGTCATCAGCGATTGCGGGATGTCGCGAAGGCGGCAGGCGCCAACGTGCGGGTGCTGCCGGTGGACCTGGGGGGCAAGGTGTTCCCCATTTCGGGTGGGCTGCCGCTGGGACAGCGCGCCCCTCAGCGGCGGGCTTACCGGCTGGTCGAGCTCAAGCGATTCAGCGAGCACCTGAACGCCCCCCTGAACC
>JBEBAJ010000222.1:0-4556 GCA_041158965.1 Pseudomonadota bacterium
GGCCTTGGGCGCCACCATCCAGACGTCGAGGTCGTCGCGCGGCACCACCTGGTTGTAGTGCACGTTAAAGCCGTGGGCGAAGGCCAGCGATGCGCCTTTCTTGATGTGCGGCTCAATGGCGCGGTATACATCGCCGATTTGTTCGTCGGGCAACAAAATCATGACCACGTCGGCGGCCTTGACGGCGTCATTGACTTCCATCACGGTCAGGCCGGCTTTGCCGACCTTGTCCCATGAGGCGCCGCCCTTGCGCAAGCCAACCACGACCTTGACGCCGCTGTCGTTCAGGTTTTGTGCGTGGGCGTGGCCCTGCGAACCATAGCCGATGATGGCCACGGTCTTGCCTTTGATGACGCTCAGGTCACAGTCTTTGTCGTAAAACACTTTCATGGGAGATCTCCTTGGGGGTTAATGATGAAGGGCGCTCAGACCCGCAAAATGCGTTCGCCGCGCCCGATGCCACAGACGCCGGTGCGCACCGTCTCTAGGATGGCGCTGCGGTCGATGGCAATGAGGAATGCGTCGTTTTTGGACTGATCGCCGGTGAGTTCAATGGTGTAACTTTTTTCAGTCACGTCGATGATGCGGCCTCGGAATATATCGGCCATGCGCTTCATCTCTTCGCGCTCTTTGCCCACCGCACGCACTTTGACCAGCATGAGCTCACGCTCGGTGTAGGCGCCTTCGGTGAGGTCAACCACCTTGACCACTTCGATCAGGCGGTTGAGGTGCTTGGTGATCTGCTCGATGACCTCATCCGACCCGGTGGTGAGAATGGTCATGCGCGAGAGGCTGGCGTCTTCGGTCGGGGCGACCGAGAGCGACTCGATGTTGTAGCCTCGGGCCGAGAACAGGCCGACCACGCGCGACAGGGCGCCGGGTTCGTTTTCAAGCAACAGGGAAATGATGTGTTTCATGTTCGATTCCTCTTTTGGCCGCCCTCCCCCGCCGACGGTAATCGGCGGGCTTGGCGGGCCATAGATTCTTCAGGGGGATGATGTGGCGGGCTTCAGAGGTCTTCAGAGCCCAGCAACATCTCGGTGATGCCCTTGCCGGCTTGCACCATGGGGAAAACGTTTTCCGTCGGGTCGGTGCGGATGTCCAAAAACACGGTGCGGTCTTTGAGCTTGCGCGCCTCGCGCAGGGCGGGCTCGACGTCTTCGTGGCGTTCAATCAGCATGCCAACGTGCCCGTAGGCTTCTGCCAGTTTGACGAAGTTGGGCAAGGCATCCATGTAGCTGTGGCTGTAGCGGCCCGAATACTCGATCTCCTGCCACTGGCGCACCATGCCCAAATAGCGGTTGTTGAGCGCCAGCACTTTGATGGGGGTGTTGTATTGCAGGCAGGTCGAGAGTTCCTGAATGCACATCTGCACCGAACCTTCGCCAGTGACGCAAAACACCTCGCTGTCGGGCTTGGCCAGCTTGATGCCCATGGCATAGGGAATGCCCACGCCCATGGTGCCCAAACCGCCCGAGTTGATCCAGCGGCGCGGCTCATTGAACTTGTAATACTGGGCCGCCCACATCTGGTGCTGACCCACATCGGAGGTGATGTACACATCGTCATTGCGGGTCATGTTCCAGAGGGTCTCAATGACGTACTGGGGCTTGATCACACTGGTGTTGGCACGGTCGTAGCCCAGGCAATCGCGGGCACGCCAACCATCGATGGTCTTCCACCAGTCGGCCAGCGCAGCCGCATTGGGCTTGGTGCCCGATTCGCGGATCATGCCGATCATCTCGGTCAGCACGTCCTTGACGTCGCCGACGATGGGCACATCCACCTTGACCCGCTTGGATATGCTGGAAGGGTCGATGTCGATGTGGATGATCTTGCGCTCGTTTTGAGCGAAGTGTTTGGGGTTGCCAATCACGCGGTCATCAAAGCGGGCCCCCACGGCCAGCAACACATCGCAGTTTTGCATGGTGTTGTTGGCCTCGATCGTGCCGTGCATGCCCAGCATGCCCAGGAACTTGGGGTCGGTGGCCGGGTATGCACCCAGGCCCATCAATGTGTTGGTGACCGGGTAGCCCAGCATATCGACCAAGGTGCGCAGCTCGGCACTGGCCTCGCTCAACAACACACCGCCACCGGTGTAGATGTAGGGTCGCTTGGCGTTGAGCAATAGTTGCAGGGCCTTGCGAATTTGTCCGCCATGGCCCTTGCGCACCGGGTTGTATGAGCGCATCTCGATCTGCTCGGGGTAGCCGAGGTAGGGCACCTTCTTGAAAGAGACGTCTTTGGGCAGATCGACCACCACCGGGCCCGGGCGGCCGCTGCGGGCGATGTGGAACGCTTTTTTCATGATCATGGGGATGTCGCGGGCATCCTTGATCAGGAAGTTGTGCTTGACAATGGGTCGGGTGATGCCCACGGTATCGCATTCCTGGAAGGCATCAAGGCCGATCGCAGTGGTCGGCACCTGGCCGGTGATCACGATCAGGGGGATGCTGTCCATGTAAGCAGTGGCGATGCCAGTGACGGCGTTGGTCACACCCGGGCCAGAAGTGACCAGGGCCACGCCCACATCGCCGGTGGCGCGCGCATAGCCGTCGGCGGCATGCACGGCGGCTTGCTCATGGCGCACCAAAATGTGCTCGATGGTGTCTTGGCGATAGATCGCGTCGTAGATGTACAAGGCTGCGCCACCGGGGTAGCCCCAGACATACTTGACGTTCTCTGCTTGCAGGGTTTTGATCAGGATGTCGGCGCCCATCAGTTCGGGGGCGTTGGCATCGGGGGCGGCGGCGGCTGCTTTTTGCAGCTCGGTGGTGTTGATTTCCATGATGAACCTTTGCGAATTTCGGAGGCGAAAAACCTTGGGTGCTCCTTCAGCAACCCTTGTGGGGCCCTGTTGGAACTTTGGACCTGAGGCCATTGGAGCGGCAAGCCGTCCGACCCAGACCCGTTTGCTCAATTGTTGAAGTGCAAGTCGTCTATTCTCGCACCTTTTTGGCCCGATCCTTCCCCCACGGCGAAATAAATCATCCGGGGTGGCCCATTCAGGCTTCGGTTGGCAGCAGTTGCAGCGTCCAGGCTTTTGTGGGCGACTGCAAAGCCTATGGCATGACATAATCCCTGCCCAGTGCGGGATCGATCTGCGCCCCCCAATCCGTGGCCACTGACAAAGAACTCAACGATTTTCTAGCCAGCGTCGAAAAGCGGGCCTTCAAGCGTTGCCTGTTTCAGGTGCGCGACGAAGAGGCCGCCCTGGACATCGTGCAAGACAGCATGATGAAGCTGGCAGAACACTACGGCGACAAGCCCTCGACCGAGTGGCCCATGCTGTTCCAGCGGATTTTGTCCAATTCCACCCTCGATTGGTTCAGGCGACAAAAGACCCGGTCCCAGTTTTTTGTGAATTTCAGCGCCCTGCAAGGCGCCGACGATGACGGCGAATTAGAACCATTGGATGCCATCGCCGACCCGGAGCTCAACCATTGGGCCCCGTCCGGCGAAGCCTGGCTGCAAAGCCGTGAAACCGTTGGGGCCATTGAAGAAGAGATACAAAAACTGCCAACGCGTCAACGGGAAGCCTTCCTGCTGCGTTATTGGGAGGAACTGGATGTGGCCGAAACCGCCGCCGCCATGGGTTGTACCGAGGGCAGTGTCAAAACACACTGCTCTCGAGCCATTGCGGCATTGGTCAAGGCATTGAAAGCCAAGGGTATACAAAAATGAAATCCACCGAAACGATCTCGCCTGCCCACGAAATTCTGGCCCGCCGTCTGGCGGCAACCCTGGATTCCCCCGTGGGCCACGACATCTCCGAACGTCTGCGGGCGGCCCGGGTGCGCGCGGTCGCTGCCCGTCGCGTCTCACCCATGGTGCAAGTCCAATCCAATGGCACCCTGACCATGGCCGGCGGCCAAGACATGTTGCGCCCCTGGGGTTGGCTGGCTTCATCCCTGCCCTTGTTGGCCCTGGTCGTGGGCCTGGTCACCATCAAACATTTCCAGGATGAACGCCGCGCCAACGAACTGGCCGATATCGACACCGCCCTGCTGACCGACGATCTGCCCCCTTCGGCCTACGCCGACCCGGTTTTCATGCGCTTCCTCAAAATGCCCTTGCCGCTGGCCAGCGAACCGGAGCGTGAGGCCAAACCCGAATGAAATCTGGCGGCTTGGCATGGCGCTGGGCGTGGCTGCTCGCCTTCGCCCTGACTGCCCACACCCAGGCCCAAGACGCCAAAACAGAACCTGCCCCACAGGCCAAGGCCCTCAAGGCGCCTGCGGTCGAGGCCTCACCGGTCTGGGTTGATCTAAGTGAACGCCAGCAAAGCGCCCTCGCCCCCCTGAAAAAACTCTGGCCTGCCATCAACGAAGCCCAAAAACGCAAGTGGCTCGCCGTGTCGCGCAACTACCACGATTTGCCCGAGATGGAGCAGCAAAAGATGCACGAGCGCATGCGCGAATGGGTGCGACTGGGGCCGCGGGAACGCGCCCAAGCCCGCCTTGAGTACGCCCGCGCCCAAACCCTGAGTGTGGATGAACGGCGTGCCCGTTGGGAGGCCTATCTGGCCCTCAGCGAGGAAGAGCGCCAGCAACTTG
>JBEBAJ010000223.1:0-4534 GCA_041158965.1 Pseudomonadota bacterium
CTGAATACGCCCTGAAACGCCCCTGGCCGAGGTGGTTGAGCAGGGCTTCTGCCAAGATGCTGCGCGCCGAGTTGTGCGTGCACAGGAAAAGGACGTTCAAGGGTTGGGATTCAGAGGTCATGGTGGTGATTCTTCAGCGCCACACCACAAGTTTGGGGCGCCCCCTGAGATGGCGGGCTTGGGGGTCAGGTGGGCGAGCACTTCAACATGGGCTATTTTGACACTTTGATTGTGCTTGGGCTGTGTGACAGCTTAATGACATGGGGGGCGGGTCACTTCAGACCCGTTTGGCGGGGACGACGGGAAACCGTGTCAGGTTAGTGGATGAAGGTGATGTTCGAACTCGTTCATTCGTACCCCATCTTGATCGCCTGGGCCTGCTCGGCCATCGCATCGAGAGACTTGCTACGCTCAGAGTCTGTCCGATGTTTGTAGGCGATCACGTCTTGGTAGCGGACACGGTTTGCCAGCCGAGTAGCCGTTCCAGCAGTTCAGCCTTCAGTGCCTGGATCAACAGGTCTTCAGAATAATCTTTCTTGGCCATCTTTTTTCTCCCCCGCCAACACTGGACCCGCCGCGAACTGAGACTGGCCGTCTTGTCAAATCAAGTTCGATCCGCTATAGTCTATGTAAATGGGTTGCGACTTCGCCACCGGCGTTGGGCTTCCGAGACTACTCGGGAGCCTTTCTGCTTTCTGGGGGAGGGTTTTTAATTTTCAGGGAAAAACCTTCAACCCCGCACACAGCTTGTTGCCTGATTTTCCCTGGTAGAGCTTTTCCTCCAGCACCTCTGCCACCCGGTTGGCCTGATCTGGCCGTAGCACAGTCAAACCGATCGGCCGCGCCGTCAAGTCAGCCAACTGCAGGCCTTCCGAGTTGGTTTTCTTGTCGGCGATGACAATTTCAAAACCAATTCCGCGTTGTGCGTAAGCAGCCTGATCACATAGGCGACGAAATTCCAGCTCAAGTTCCCGATCTTCCTGGGATCCACGTGCCTCACAAACGATGTGAGTGACCGTTCCGTGCTGACCGGCATCGCATAGCAGCTCGAATAGGCTTTGCAGGCCCATGGCCAGCGCCAGGTGGTAGGCGTGCCCCGGTGATTCAAAGTTTTTCTTAAGGCGGGTTTTATCGATGACAGCAGCCACCAACTGAAAATCAGCCTGCGCTATGGCCTCAGTCAGTGCGGCAAGACCTAGGGGAGGGTTACAAAACTCTGGCAGCCAATGCCAGTGATGCACCGCCCTGAGCCATTCGTCACGGCCCAGTGAATCAGGCTCTCGGCGCAGGCATCGCCCGAAGTTCGGGCATGTGCGCCCAGCTCATCAACTCAGCCGCCTTGGCCGGGTCTGCGCTGAGCCATGTGACATGCAGTTCCGGGGCGATGATGACTGGGGTGCGCTTTTCATCGCCTGGCTTGTGAAACTGGCACATGACCGGGTGCTCATCTGCATTGACCGTGAGCATGGAGAAGCTGACCACCAACTCACCTGAGGCCGGGTCTGTCCAGCGCTCCCAAAGGCAGGCAATGCCGAAAGGGTCACCTGAGGCCAGCTCGATCTTCCAGCGCACCGCCCTGCCCGATTCGTAGCTGGGCTCGTAGAAGTTGTCGACGAGCACCAGGCCGTACTGACGTTGACGCCAAGCGGTTCGATAACTCGGTTTCTCTGACGCCGTTTCACTGCGAGCGTTGTAGGTGTGGCGACTGATTTTGTCGTCTTTGGCCCACGAAGGGATGAGGCCGAACCTGGCCAGGCCGCAGGCCACACGCCCCGTCTGGTGGCTCTTCACGACCAGAGGGGCCGCGAACCCCGGGTAGGACTCTTCGGGGAAGCCGCAAGGCAGGTCTACCCCCAGTTTCTCCTTGACCCACTGGGTGCGCTGGGTTGGCGTGAAGTTTGTGCACACGGGGGCAGTTTAGCGGAGTGGCTCAGCGCAAGAAGCCCAACGAAGCAGGGCGCCCGAGTTTGGGATGAAACGATGCATGGGGTTTTGCAGAGCTTCCTTAAGTATTTAACCGAATGCAAATCAGATTGCTTGAGGGCATATCATGTTCATGCCAAGCATTTTTTTGAAGTAATGTAAACATGTTTGGGTGCCTCCGATGACCGCGAGTGACTTCACATCATGCCCATGACTCACCCAAAACCCATGACGCTTCGGGGCTTGTACCCTGCACCTTCGGTGCCGTTTGCAAGCGACTCCAAAATATTGACTCAGGAATTTGCCAAGCATATACATGCCATGGGACGCCTCAAAGGTGTGGGCGGTGTGGCAGTCAATGGCCATCAGGGCGAAATGCTCTCCATGACGACCAAAGAGCGTCAACAGGTCATCGCCATTGCTCGCGATCAAATGCCGCGCCATAAGCATGTGATATCGGGTGTGGCTGCGCCATCGATCCCAGAGACTGTGCAACAACTTCGACAAGCCAAGAGCGCTGGTGCCGATGCAGCCCTGGTGATACCCCCATTTGACTTCATGCCCAGAAGGATACTAGCCCGGTCATGGCAGGCCCCCTACTCATACTTCAGCGCACTGGCCGAAAAGGTCGATCTGCCCTTGTTGATTTTTCAATACCCGCATGCCTCAGGTGTGTGGTATGACACAGAAACCATGGTCCGACTGTCTGAAATTGACTTGGTGGTGGGGGTCAAACACGCCATCCGGCATCTGGAACTGTACGCAGAGCAGTGGGAGGCTTTACAAGGCAAGATCTCTGTGCTGGCTGCGCGCGACGCGCCCGGACTGCTCGCCAAAATGATGATCGGGGCTGATGGGGTATGCGTGGGCATCAGCAACATTGCCACTGAACACTGGGCGTCATTCACAACCCACTGCCTGCGGCATGAATTCAATGAGGCACGAGAGGTGTTTATGTCCCGACTCATGCCTCTGATCAGGCATGTCTGGAGTGAGCGGGTACCGAGACGGGTTTCTTATAGCGCATCCACGAAAGAAGCGCTGGTCCAGTTGGGCGTTTTCAGCAGCAGCCATGTTCGCGCCCCGGAAATCAACGTCACTGAAAGCGAATCTAAAGACATCCGAACAGGTTTGATTCTGGCTGGCTTGTTGACCGATTTGCCCCGCCCTTGAACACTCTTCGTTGAAAGGCCCACATGATACGCCACACACTCTTCACGATGATGGTGCTTGGACTGTGCAGTCCGATGGCATTCGCGCAGGCAGCGTGGCCCAGCAAACCGATCCGCATCATCGTGCCCATTGCGGCTGGCGGTGTCACGGATGCCATTGTGCGCCGCGCCGCACCCACGCTGTCTGCACGCCTGGGTCAACCCGTGGTGGTCGAAAACCTGGTGGGGGCCAATGGGGTCATCGGTGGCGAGGCGTGCTCCAGGGCCAACCCCGATGGCCACACCTTTTGCGTGCTCAATACGGGCGTGACCTCGGTCAATCCGATCATCTACGACAGACACCCCTTTGACCCGGCCAAGGCCTTTGCCCCAGTCAGCCATTTTTATTCGCTCACCGGCGCGGTGGTGGTGCCTAAAGCGAGCAAGATCAAGTCGATGAAAGACTTGCTACAGGCCTATAAAACCGAACCCAATGGGGTGAACTTCGGCACCATTGGCACAGGCTCTTATCCTGATATTTTTCTTTTGTGGCTGAACAAACATTGGAATACCCGGATTGAAGGCATTCCCTACAAGGGTGGCGGACCGATTTCGATGGCGCTCATGGGGGGTGAAGTCTCGATCAGTGCGGCCGCATTGGGTAACTTCATGGCCCAAATCCGCAATGGTCAACTGGAAGCTATAGCCGTTTCCAGTTCGGCCCGGGTGAAGGAACTCCCCCAGGTGCCCACTTTTGCAGAAGCAGGCATTCAGGATTTCAAGGGTCGCTTGTGGTGGGGGGTATTTGCCCCCGCTGGCACTCCGGCACAGGCCATAAGCCGACTTCATCAGGAAATCAATGAACTCTTGAAAGACGATAAGTTCATCGAATACCTCGACACGCAGGCGGCAGAACCCGCTACGGGCTCGATCGAAGACTTTGCCAAATACGTCAAAGCAGATCGCGAATGGACACTGACTTTACTGAAAACTTTAAAGCCCTGAGTCGCTCCGGTTTGTATTGGTGGCGATGGAATCATCCATCGTGTTGAGTGATGGCGTCATCCCCCGTTAATGGGGAAGAGCCCAAAAAAGTAACCCCCCATGGTGCGCATCGTGGAGAGGCGTGGGGGGTGTTGTTGAACCCCCAACCCTTGCGAGTTGGGGGTGGTGATTGGTGGAGCTGGCGGGAATTGAACCCGCGTCCACAAGCCTTCTCCGAGCAGTTCTACATGTGTAGCCGTCTGATTGGTGTCTCGCCAATTGTGCTGCGCAGCGGCACGCCACACAACCGGCCAGCCCCCTTGAATCTCGTACGGCGCCAAGGAGCACGGCGCCATACCAGCCAATATGAATTCCCTCGCAGTCAGGACAGTTTTTCAACCACCCTGACCCAGCCTATCGGCCAACTGTTGCGAGGCTCACCGGATTAAGCGGCGAGTGCGAAACGTTCGTCGTTT
>JBEBAJ010000224.1:0-7967 GCA_041158965.1 Pseudomonadota bacterium
TGCGGGGCAAACCGCCCCACCCGCGCCTGCCAGCCCAACGGCAACTGGCGGGTCTGCACCCAGGCGTTCTCCCAATGGGTTTCCAGTTTTTTGTCATCGGTGTGAAAGGCCCCGATCACCTCGGCGCTGAACCACTCGCCCAGCGGCCCGCGCAGCAACACATCGCTATGGCCCAGCCCCGGGCCCTTGTCCCGGCTGGCCAGTTCGGGCTTGGCCGAAGTCACCGCCGTGTCCAGCACCAGCCCCGCCTGCCAATCGGCAAAGACCGATTGGGCGCCGGCCCAGCCGCACCACAGTACCCCCAGCACCCCGATCCAATGTCTCATAGGCCTCTCCCTGACTCCCATGCCATAATGATAATGCAATATCAATAGTAACACGACCCATTTCGAGTTAATCTATGCGCATGGAACGCCACACCCGACAAAGATCGGCCATCCGCGACGCCTTGCACTCTGCCGCGCGGCCCCTGTTGCCGCAAGAGTTGCATGATCTGGCCCAACAGGTCATCCCGGGCCTCAGCCTGGCCACCGTTTACCGCAACCTCAAATCCATGGTCGAGGAGGGCGAGGCCAGAACCGTCAATCTGCCCGGCGACAACACCCGCTTTGAGCGCAGCCACGCCCACCACCATCACCACTTCCAATGCCGAGCCTGCCAGTCGGTGTTTGACATCCATGAATGTCCCGGCGAGCTGACCCACCTGGCCCCGCAAGGTTTCATCGTCCAGGACCATGACCTCACCCTATATGGTTTTTGCGCGCCCTGTGCCCAAAACCGTGGCTTACAGGCAAAATTGACAGTATGAACAAGGAGAACCTGAGCATGAAAAAAACCACTCTACTGGGCTGGGTCTTGGGCTTGGCCCTGATGACGGGCGCCTCGGCGCAAAACATCTCCATCGCCACCGGCGGCACCGGCGGCGTCTACTATCCTTACGGCGGAGGCCTGGCTTCGGTGCTCTCCAAAAACCTGCCCGGCGTGGCCGCCACCGCCGAAGTCACGGGCGGTTCGGTGGACAACCTCAAACTCGTCGGCTCCGGCAAGCCCTACATCGCCTTTGCCATGTCAGATGCCGCCCAAGACGCCTACAAGGGCGAAGACAAATTCAAAAGCGGCAAAGTGCCCCTGCGCACCCTCGCCGTGCTCTACCCCAACCGCATGCACGTCGTCAGCATCGAAGGCCGTGGCGTCACCAAGTTCGCCGACCTCAAAGGCAAGCGCGTCTCCACAGGCTCGCCCGGCAGTGCCACCGAAGTCATGGCCTTTCGCCTGATCGAGGCCGCCGGTCTGGACAAAGACAAAGACCTCAAGCGCGAGCGTCTGGGCGTGGCCGAATCGGTCAACGCCATCAAAGACGGCAAGATCGATGCCTTCTTCTGGGTCGGTGGCCTGCCCACCGCCGCCGTCACCGACTTGGCCAACACCCCCGGCGTCAAAATCAAAATGGTCGACCACGCCGACGCCGTGGCCGCCATGAACCGCAAATACGGCAATCTGTATGTCGAAGACACCATTCCCAAAGACATGTACAAGGGCATGGAGCAAGACAACAAGCAGGCCACCGTCATGAACATCCTGGTCGTGCACGAAAGCATGGATGAGAAGACCGCCTACAACATCGTCAAGACCATGTTTGACAAGCGCGACGACCTCATCGCCGCCCACAAAGAGGCCACCAACTTGCGCCTCGATGGGCAAAAGCAGGCCGCCACCCCCATCCCCTTCCACCCCGGTGCCGCCCGCTTCTACGCTGAAAAAGGCGTCAAGCTCAACTGATGAACGCCCCGCATACCCCGTCGCAAGCAGGCGCTTCGACGGGCCTTGAAGTCAGCGCCGAGTCGCTGGCCAAGGCCGAGTCATACATCGAGGCCGAAGAGGGCGCCGCGCACAAACTGCGAGGCGCCCTCGCCGTTTTGATGACTTTGCTGGCCGTGGCCATGTCGGTGTTTCACCTCTACACCGCCTACGCCATCGTCCCGACCCAAACCTTGCGACCGCTGCACGTGGCCATGGTGCTGGTGCTCACCTTTTTGATGTTCCCGGTGGCGGCGCGTTATCGGCACCGCATCATGGCGTGGGACTGGCTGGCGGTCTTGCTCTCCATGGCCGTGGTGTGGTACCTCATACAGGGGGGCGATGACTTCACCGACCGCAATACCATGCCCGAGCCCGCCGACATCTTCTTTGGCATCGCGCTCATCGTTCTCATCCTCGAAGCCATGCGCCGCACCAACGGCTGGGTCATGCCGGTGGTGACACTGGGCTTCATCGCCTACGCCCTGCTGGGCCCCCATCTGCCTGGCCCCTGGACCCACAAAGGCTACGAAGTGGGCCGTCTGGTGGGCGTGCTCTACATGACCCTAGAGGGCATCTACGGCACCGCCGTCGATGTCTCCTCCTCCCTCATCATCCTCTTCACCATCTTTGGCGCGTTCTTGCAGTACTCGGGCGCGGGCAAGTTCTACATCGACTTCTCCTTCGCCGCCATGGGCGGCAAGCCCACCGGCGCAGGCCGCACCGTGGTGCTCGCCTCCTTCTTGCTCGGCGGCCCCTCCGGTTCGGGCGTGGCCACCACCGTCACCCTGGGCGCGGTCGCCTACCCCATGCTGGCCAAAGTCGGCTACGAGCGCAATGCCGCCGGGGGCCTCTTGTCGGCGGGCGGGCTGGGGGCCATCATCTCGCCGCCGGTCCTGGGCGCCGCCGCCTTCCTGATCGCCGAATTCCTCAAGATCTCATACCTCGATGTGCTGCTCATGGCCATCATCCCCACCGGGCTCTTCTACCTGGCCCTCTTCCTCATGGTCGAGATCGACGCGCGCAAATACGCCATGGGCCGCGGCAGCTTCGACCCGGTCGACTCCTTGTGGAACCTCACCCGCAAATACTGGTTCCACTTTTTGTCACTGGTCTCCATCGTGGTCTTCATGATGATGGGCTTCTCCCCGGTCATGTCGGTGTTCTGGGCCACCATCGTCTCCGGCCTCACCAGCCTGCTGCGCTCAGACACCACCTTGCTGCCCTACCACCTGCTCGGGCGGGGCGACGGCACGCCCTGGGTCCAGCGTTTTTGGAATTCGGGTTTCATCAAGGCCCTGGAAAACGGCTCCACCGGCGTGCTCAACGTGGGCGCCACCTGCGCCGGTGCGGGCATCATCGTCGGCGTGGTCACCCTCACCGGCCTGGGCCTGAAATTCAGCGGCATCGTCATCGACTATGCGGCGGGCTCGCTTTTCCTCACCGCCCTCTACACGGCTTTGGTGGTCTGGATCGTCGGCCTGGCTGTACCCGTCACGGCCTCCTACATCATCTGCGCCGTCATTGCCGCCCCCGCACTCACCAAGTTGGGTGTGCCCGAATACGCGGCCCACATGTTCATCTTCTACTATGCCGTGCTCTCCGAGGTCTCGCCCCCCACCGCCTTGTCGCCCTTTGCGGCCGCCGCCATCACCGGTGGCGACCCGTACAAAACAACCTTGCAGTGCTGGAAGTACACCCTGCCGGCCTTCCTGGTGCCTTTCATGTTCGTGCTCGACCCCAGCGGACAAGGCCTCTTGCTGATGGGCTCCACCAAGGCACTGGCCGGGGCCGACACCTGGTCCATCGTCACCGTCACCCTCACGGCGGCCATCGGCATCGCCGCCTTGGCGGTGGGCTTTCAGGGCTGGGCCTGGCTCAAGACCACAGCGTTCGAGCGCGTGGTCTTCATCGTCGCCGGTTTTGCGCTGGTCTACCCCGGCACCGTGGCCGACATGGTCGGCTTTGGCGGCGTCGTCATCGGCCTGCTCTCGCAATGGCTGCGCGCCCGGGGCACGCCACCAGCCGCCAGCCCCTGACGCCCGGGCCTGACGCCAGCCCCCGCGTTCAAAGCGAGTTGGCCTTGGCCTGCTCGGCCTTGGCCAATTCCGCCTTGCGCGCAAATTCGGCGCGCAGCGCTTTGAGTTTTTCGCGCGGGTCTTCTTTCACCGTGGCCGCATCCAGTTGCATCTCGGCAATGAAGCGGCTGGGCAGGCTGCTCACCATCTCGCGCCCTTTTTTGCGCTTGCGCGCATAGCTCACACTCAGGGTGCGTTGCGCGCGTGTGATGCCCACATACATCAGGCGGCGCTCTTCCTCCAGCCGCCCGGCCAGGCCCTCATCCGCCTCGCGCTCGGCCTCCTCATCGGCCCCCGCTTTGCGGCTCGCCTCTTTATGAAACGGCAGCACGCCGTCATTCACCCCCACCAGCATCACATGCGGCCACTCCAGCCCCTTGGCCGCGTGCAGCGTCGAGAGCGTCACCACGTTTTGGTCGGCCTCGCGCTCGCTCAAGGTCGACAACAGCGACACCGTCTGTATCACCTCCAGCAGCGATTGCTGGCTCTTGGTGATTTGGGCCCCGGCGATGTCCTCGATCTGTCCACCGCAGCGCTGCGCCATCCAGGCGACAAAGTCCTGCACATTCGCCCAGCGGGCATCGGCCAGCCTGGGGCTGTCTTCCTGCTCACGCAGATAGGCCTCATAGCCGATGTCTTGCAGCCACTGGGCAGGCTGTGGCTGAACAGCGCCTCAAACAAGCTCAGCTTGTGCTGGTTGGCAAACGCGCCCAGGCTTTGCAGCGTCTGGTGTCCTATGCCGCGCTTGGGGGTGGTGGCGGCACGCACAAAGGCCGGGTCGTCGTCGTTGTTGGCGATCAGGCGCAACCAGGCACACAAGTCGCGTATTTCGGCGCGGTCAAAAAAACTTTGCCCACCCGACACCTTGTACGGTATTTGCGCCTTGCGCAGCGCCTGCTCCAACACCCGGGCCTGATGATTGGCCCGGTACAGCACCGCAAAATCCCGCCACTCCAGCGCCGCACTCGTCGCCTGCCCGGCGCGCAGCGACTGAATGCGCGCCACCACCCGCTCGGCCTCGTGTTCCTCATGGTCACAGTCCACCACCCGCACCGGCTCACCCTCGCCCAGCTCAGAAAACAAGGTTTTAGGGAACAGCTTGGGGTTGGGCTGAATCACGTTGTTGGCAGCTCGCAAAATGGCGCTGGTTGAACGGTAGTTCTGCTCCAGCTTCACCACCTTCAGTGGCGGAAAATCCTGCGGCAGACGGCGCAAATTGTCCAGCGTGGCCCCACGCCAGCCATATATCGACTGGTCATCGTCCCCCACCGCCGTCAGCCGCGCGTCGGCGCGCCCGGCCTGGTCCACCAGCCACTTCAGCAAATCGTACTGGGTGGCGTTGGTGTCCTGGTATTCATCCACCAGCACATGGCCCATCTGCGCTTGCCAGCGTTGCCGCACCTCGGGGTGGTCGCGCAGCAGTTTCAGCGGCAGCCCGATCAGGTCGTCAAAGTCCACGCTCTGGTAGGCACTCAAACGCTCTTCATAACGCGCCATGATGCGCGACACCACCGCCTCTTCGTCGTTTTGCGCCTGCGCGGCCGCAGCGGCTGAATCCAGCCCCATGTTCTTCCACTTCGAGATGGCCCACTGCCACTGGCGCGCGGTGGCCGCATCGGTGGTGCCACCCGCATCCTTCAGCAAGCCCAGCACATCATCGCTGTCCAAAATACTGAACTGTGGCTTCAGCCCGATGGCGGCGCCGTCTTGCCGCAACATCCGCACCCCCAGCGCGTGAAAAGTGCAAATCAGCACCTTTTGGGCGTCACGCCCCACCAGCCCCTTGGCGCGCTCGCGCATCTCGGCGGCGGCTTTATTGGTAAAGGTGATGGCCGCGATGCGCTCGGGGGCCAGCCCGCTTTGGATCAGGCGCGCAATCTTGTGCGTGATCACCCGCGTCTTGCCCGAGCCCGCACCGGCCAACACCAGGCAAGGGCCATGCAGGTGGTTCACCGCCTCTTGTTGGGCCAAATTCAAACCAGGTGACATGCGTTCATCTTCTCAGGCAAAGGGGGCGATCATAGTCTCCCGCAAGACCCATGGCCTGAGCCTGCCGCCACAGCAAAGGCAAAATACCACCATGCTGGAAGTACTCACCGTCACATTCCCGTTTTTTGCCTTGGTGCTGGCCGGCTATGCGGCGGCCATCCGTCGCATGCTGCCCACAGAGGCCATCCCCGGCCTCAACACCTTTGTGCTTTATTTCGCCTTGCCCTGCATGCTGTTTCGCTTTGGTGCCAGCACCCCGCTGCACAAACTGCTCGATGCCCCCCTCTTCCTCACCTATCTGGGCTGTGCCCTGCTCCTGCTGGCGTTCTCTCTGGCCAGCAGCCTGAATCGGCGCATCCGCTGGAACGACGGCGCCTTCGGTGCCTTGGTGGCCGTCTTTCCCAACACCGGTTTCATGGGTGTGCCTTTGCTGGTGGCCTTGCTCGGCTCGGCAGCGGCTGGCCCCGCCATCGTCACCCTGACCATCGATCTGGTCATCACCACCTCTTTGTGCATTGCCCTCTCACGCCTGGACGCCGCAGGCAGCCATGGGGCCAGCGTGGCCGCCCGCAAGGCCTTGCGCGGCATGCTGGTCAACCCCATGCCCTGGGCCATCGGTGTGGGGGCGCTCACCTCGGGCCTGCAATTGCAGTGGCCAGAGCCCGCCCTCAAAACCATCGGCCTGCTGGCCGACGCCGCCTCGCCCGCCGCCTTGTTCACCCTGGGCGCGGTGCTGGCGCGCTCGACCTTGCGCCACCAGCAGGCATTGCTCGCCGACCCGCAGCACACCCGTGCCCCCTGGGGCGATCATGGCAAAGTGGTGCTCATCAAACTGCTGCTGCACCCCTTGTTGGTGCTCTTGGTGGGCAGCGCAGTAGTCCATCTGGGCGTCGGCCTCGATCTCTTCGCCCTGCACGTGGCGGTGCTGGTCGCGGCCTTGCCCAGTGCCAGCAATGTGGTCATGCTGGCCGAACGCTTTGGGGCCGACAGTGGCCGCATCGCCCGCATCGTGCTCGAAACCACCGCCCTCTCATTCCTCACCTTCTCGGCCATCGTGACCTGGCTGAAATAAAGCGCCCCCCCACCATCCTGCCCTCGGGGACTGAACCTTCAAATCAACTGCGGGTCGATGTCTATGGCCCAGCGCAGCAAACGCCGGTGCCTGCCCCGCACCTCGTGCAAGGCATCGCTCCACGCCGTCAAAAACTGCTGCAAAGCCGCCCGGCTGGGTGACTCCACCAGCATCTGCGCCCGCTCTGCATTGGCCACCTTTTGCATCGTCATCGGCACCGCCGGGTACAGCGTCACTGGCGCACCTGCCATCTGCAAACCCTGCTCCCGCGCCTCGGTCAAAAAAGCCAGCGCTTCTTCCAATTGCCGCGCCTCGGCCCGCACCAGCGCCTGGTGCATGAACGGCGGCAGACCGGCCAGCTCGCGCTCTTGCAACTGCTGCGCGGCAAAGCCGGGGTAATCGTGTTGGCGCAAAGCGGCAAACAAAGGGTGCCCGGGCTGACGCGTTTGCACCCACACCTCGGCCCGGCGGCCCCCCGGGCCATGGGCCGAGCGTCCCGCCCGCCCGGCGGCTTGCAACAGCAAGGCAAACAAACGCTCGGGGGCGCGGAAATCCACCGAAAACAAAGCCCCGTCCGGGTCCGCCACCACCACCATTCCGATGCGCTGAAAATCGTGCCCTTTGGCAATCATCTGCGTGCCCACCAGCACATCCACCTCGCCCGCATGCACTTGCGCCAGCTGGCGCTCCAGGCTGCCCTTCAGTCGGGTGCTGTCCGCGTCCAGCCGCATCACCCCGTATGGCCGCCCGCTGGGGTGCCTGCCTTGCGCCAGCCATTCGGCCAAAAACCCATGCAGCTGCTCGGTGCCCCGCCCTTGCCAGCTCAAGGCCTCATGGTCACACGACGGGCAGCGTTTGGGGGCCCGGTGCGTCAAGCCGCAATGGTGGCAGCGCAGCGTGCGATCTTCCCGATGAAACACCCGGTAGGCACTGCACTGCGGGCAAGCGCTCTTCCAGTCACATTCGGTGCACAGCAACACCGGCGCCCAGCCGCGCCGATTCAGCAGCACCATCACCTGTTCGCCCCCGTC
>JBEBAJ010000225.1:0-4517 GCA_041158965.1 Pseudomonadota bacterium
GCGCACAGGAGAACCGGCATGACCCGGGTCCATCTCTTTTTGTTGCTGTCTATCTTGGGCACCGCCATGTTTCTGGTGCGGACCCAGTACGAGTCGCGCAAACTGACCACCGAGATCGAGCGCGCCAACGCCGATGGCCGAAGGTTAGAGATCGAGCGTGAGCGGCTCGATCTGGAAGCCCGCACTCAGGCCACGCCTCTGCGCGTCGAGAAACTGGCACGTGAGCAGTTGGGCATGCGCACCATCACCCCGGCCATCACGGTGTATGTCGCCGAACCGGCTCTGCCCAAAGCGGACCAGCCCAAAACAGACCGGGCCAAAGCGGCCCAGCCCAGCGAGGGGCAGCGGCCATGAGACGCTCGGTTCAATACACCTCCAGCCCCTTGTTGGCCAGCAAAACGCCGGTGTGGCGCAGCCAGTTTGTGGTCGCTTGCATTGCCCTGGGCTTCATGGGGCTGGTCGGGCGCGCCGCTTATGTGCAGCTGATCGAAAACGATTTCTTCCAGCGCCAGGGCGAGGTGCGTTTCGTGCGCACGCTCGAATTGCCGGCCAACCGGGGCCGCATCCTTGATCGCAACGGGCACATCCTGGCCTCCAGCGTGCCGGTGCCCAGCATCTGGGCCAGCCCCGAAGAGATGGACGCAGACCCGGCCCGCCTGGCCGCACTGGCCAAAGTGTTGCAAATGCCGCTCGCCGAGTTGCAGCAACGGGTGAGCGACAAGGAAAAGAACTTTGTCTGGCTCAAGCGACTGGCTGGCCAAGAAATCGCGGCCCAGGTCAAGGCGCTGGGCATCAAGGGCGTCTACGATCGCAAAGAATACAAGCGCCTCTACCCCGAAGGTGAAGCGGCCGCGCATGTGGTGGGTTTCACCAATGTCGAGAACTTCGGCCAAGAGGGCATAGAGCTCGCCTTCAACGAAAAACTGGCCGGCAAGACCGGCACCCGGCGCGTCATCAAAAACCGCTTGGGCCAGGTGGTCGAAGACATGGGCCAGACGGTCCTGCCCATTGACGGCCAGGACATTCAACTCAGCATCGACAGCAAGGTGCAGTTCTTTGCGTACCAAAAATTGCGTGAAGCGGTGCTTGAGCACAAGGCGGCGGCGGGCAGTGTTGTGGTGCTCGATGTGCAAACCGGCGAGGTGCTGGCCCTGGCCAACTACCCCAGTTACTCCCCCGACAAGCGCGGCAACCTCAGCGGGGCCCAGTTGCGCAACCGGGCCTTGACCGACACCTTCGAGCCCGGCTCGACCATGAAGCCCTTTGTGATTGCCCTCGCACTCGAGCGCAATCTGGTCAAGCCCGAGACCCCCATACAGACGGCACCGGGCAAATTGGCCATGGCCGGCCATGTGATCTCAGACGCCCACCCCCATGGCGTGCTCACCGTCAACGAAGTGATCCAGAAGTCCAGCAACGTCGGCACCGTGAAAATCGCCATGCAGATGCCAGCGCAGGCCATGTGGGAAATGTTCACACAGGTGGGCCTGGGACAAAGGCCGCAGGTGCCATTCCCCGGCGCGGTGGCGGGTAAATTGCGCGCGCCCAACACCTGGCGCCCGATCGAGCAAGCCACCATGAGTTACGGCTATGGCCTCTCCACCAGCCTGTTTCAGCTCACCCATGCTTACACCATGTTCGCCCGCGACGGCATGATGTTGCCGGTCTCCATGCTCAAGCACGCCAGCCACGAGACCATCACCGGGCAAAGGGTGATCGATGACCGGCATGCCAACGCGGTGCGCACCATGCTCCATACCGTCACCCAGCCGGGTGGCACCGCACAAAAGGCACAGACCGTGGGCTACACCACCGGGGGCAAAACCGGCACCGCCCATAAAACAGAGGGCAAGGGGTATGGCCGCAAGTACCGTGGGTTTTTTGTCGGCCTCGCCCCCGTTGACCAGCCGCGCATTGCCGTCGGGGTCATGATCGATGAGCCCAGCAACGGCAAATATTACGGCGGTGATGTGGCGGCCCCGGTGTTCAGCCAGACCGTGCAGCAGAGCTTGCGCATGATGGGGGTGGCCCCTGACATGAACGTCAAGCCCCAGGTCATCGCCAAAACCGAGCCGGAGTCGTTCTGATGCAGCACCTCAGCACGCCCGAACAAGCCGCACTCTGGTTGCGCCAGCGTGGCGCCCGGCGACTGCACACCGACAGCCGCAAAGTGGCGGCGGGCGATGCCTTTCTGGCCTGGCCCGGGGCCCGGCACGATGGCCGTCGCCATGTTGAAGCGTCTTTGCAGCGCGGTGCCGCCGCCTGCCTGATCGAAGAGCGGGGTCATCTGCCTCAGGCGGCCACCGCCCTGACTCAGGCCTGCGCCACCTATACCGATTTGAAGTCGGCCTGCGGGCCGATTGCCTCGGCCTACTACGAGCACCCCAGCCGGCAAATCGATGTGATGGCGCTGACCGGCACGAATGGCAAAACCTCCTGTGCCTGGTGGCTGGCGCAGGCTTTGGTCCACCTGGGCCAGCGCTGCGCCATGGTCGGCACACTGGGCTTGGGCGAGGTGGTGTCCGGCCAGGCATCCGGCGTGACATTGCAAGGAAAAAGCACCGGCTTGACCACACCCGATGCCGTCTTGTGGCAAGGTGCGCTGCGCGATTTTGTGCAGGCCGGTGTGCGCTCATGTGTGGTCGAGGCCTCCTCCATCGGCTTGGTCGAGGGGCGCCTGGACGGCACCCGCATCCGCTTGGCCGTGTTCACCAATTTCAGCCAGGATCACCTCGACTACCACGGCGACATGGCCGCCTATTGGCAAGCCAAGCTGCGCCTGTTCGATTGGCCGGGGCTAGAGTACGCCATCGTCGGGCTGGACGATGACAAGGGCCCCGAGCTGCGGGCCCATTTGCAGCGCCAGCACCCACAGGTTCAGGTGCTCACCTACGGCCTGGGCCCGCAGGCCGATCTGCGCGCCGAGCACATCCGCTGGCAACCCGCGGCCCAGGGAGAATGGGGTCAGCGCCTCACATTGCGCCATGCCGGCGTCAGCCACGAGATGCACATTCCCTGGGTCGGCGAGCACAATGTACAAAACATGCTGGCCGTCATCGCCGCGCTGCTGGCTTTGGGTCACGATCTCGCGCGCGCCGTGTCGGCCTGTGAGCGCTTGCAGGCGGTGCCCGGGCGCATGCAGGCGCTGGCCCACGAAGGCGCCCCGATGGCCGTCATTGACTACGCCCACACCCCTGACGCCTTGTCCAAAGCCTTACTGGCCCTGCGCCCCTTGGCCGAGGTCAGGGGCGGGCGTTTGTGGTGCGTGTTTGGCTGCGGTGGCGATCGCGACCGGGGCAAGCGGGCCGAAATGGGCCGCGTGGCCGAGGCCCTGTCCGATCAGGTGGTCTTGACCAGTGACAACCCGCGCAGCGAAGACCCCTTGGCCATCGTGCGCGACATCCGTGTGGGCCTCAGCCCCCAGTCCGCGGTGCTGGTGCAAGCCGACCGCGCGCGCGCCATTGCGCTGGCCCTCGCACAGGCCCGGCCTGCAGACGTGGTCTTGATCGCTGGCAAAGGCCACGAGACCTACCAGGAGGTGGGCGCTGAGCGTTTGCCATTCTCCGACGCCGAACAGGTGCAACTCGCCTGGCGGGAGGTGGCATGAGCCAGGCCTTGTTCACATTGGCGCAGGCGGCGGGCTGGATCTCTGGTGCCCAATGCGTGGGCGACGGCCTATACGGCATCGAGCGCGTCCACACCGACAGCCGCACCGTGCGCCCGGGCGACTTGTTTGTGGCTTTGCGCGGGGAGCGCTTTGACGGACACGATTTTCTGGGGCAGCTGGCGGCCCTCGGGGTGCGCGCGGCAGTGGCCGAACACGGCCTGTCAGAGTCCGGCCTCAGCGGCTTGACGGTGCCAGACACCCGGCTGGCCCTGGGACAGTTGGCCCAGGCTTGGCGGCGTGCCTACCCCATAGGACTGATCGCCGTGGCAGGCAGCAACGGCAAGACCACAGTCACCCAGATGCTGGCCGCCATCTTGCAAGCCCAGCATGGCGAGGCGGCCCTGGCCACGCAAGGCAATTTCAACAACGAGATCGGTGTGCCGCTCACTTTGTTGCGCTTGCGCCCCGAGCACCGTTTGGCGGTCCTCGAACTGGGTATGAATCACCCGGGCGAAATCGCTACCCTGGCGGCTTGGGCCCAGCCCACGGTGGCCTTGGTCAACAACGCCCAGCGCGAGCATCAAGAGTTCATGCACAGTGTGCGCGCGGTGGCCGAAGAAAACGGGGCCGTCTTGCAGGCCTTGCCAGCCAAAGGCGTCGCGGTGTTTCCGGCAGACGATGCGCACACCGACCTGTGGCGACAGATGGCAGGTGCAAGAGCCGTGCTCACCTTCGGGGCCCAAGGCGATGTGCAAGCCGCGGCGCTGCAGCGCAGCGAGCTGGGTTGGCAAGGCCGGATGTCCTGCCCCAGCCGCCAGGTGGCGTTTGATTTTGTGTTGCAAATGCCAGGCGAGCACAATTTGCGCAATGCCATGGCGGCCACGGCCTGTGCCCTCGCCGCCGGGGTGCC
>JBEBAJ010000226.1:0-4441 GCA_041158965.1 Pseudomonadota bacterium
CCGCTGAAAAAGCATGGCGTCTCGATGACCCGCTTTGAATCGCGCCCGGCCAAGTCGGGCCAATGGGAATATTTTTTCTATATCGATATTCAGGGCCATATCAGCGATGCGCCGGTGGTGGCGGCCCTGAAAGAATTGCAAGGCCTGTGCGCCTTCTACAAGGTGCTGGGCTCATACCCGGTGACCGACTGAGCACGGGCCATGAAAGAGACTCTGGTTGAACGCTTGGCCGTGGTGGGTTGCGGCCTGATGGGCGGCTCTTTCGCCTTGGGTTTGCGTGAACGCGGCCTGGTCAAGCACATCGTCGGCCACAGCGCCCGCGAATCAACGCGGCGTCGGGCTGTAGAGCTGGGGGTGATCGATCAGGCTTGCGACAGCGTGGCGCAAACCGTTGCCGGGGCCGATCTGGTGCTGTTGGCGGTGCCGGTGCAGGCCACCGAAGTGACACTGCGCGCGCTGGCGCCGCATCTGGGGGCACATGCCTGGCTGATGGATGTGGGCTCGACCAAATGCGATGTGGTGGATGCAGCGCGGAGCGCACTGGGTCTGGCCATGCCGCGCTTTGTGCCGGCACACCCGATCACCGGCAAGGAGGTGGCCGGTGTGGCGCATGCCGAGGCCAGCCTTTACGAACAGCGGTCTGTGGTCTTGACCCCTTTGCCCGAGACCGACCCCCGCTTCACCGCCCGAGCTCAAGCGCTTTGGCAAGCCTTGGGCTCGCGGGTCAGCACCATGACGCCAGAGTTTCACGACCGTGCCTATGCCGCCGTGAGCCATTTGCCGCATCTCTTGGCCTTTGCCTATATGAATGGCTTGAGCGCCCAGACCGATGGCCCGCAGTTGCGGTCTTTGGGCGGTCCGGGCTTTCGTGATTTCTCGCGCATTGCCGCCAGCGATCCAACCATCTGGCGCGACATATTGCTCGCCAACCGCCATGAGGTCATGGAACAGTTGGGGCACACCCGTGAGGCTTTGAAACAACTGGAGCAGGCCCTGGCGGATCTGGATGGAGATCGTTTGTTCGATCTGATTGAAGCTTCACGCCAGGCCCGTTCGGGCTGGCGCATGCCAGGCCAGTCTGACTGAAGGTAGGCGCGCTGATGTTCCAAACCCCTTTCCTTGATCTGCCGGCGCTGGTTGGTGCCGGGGGCGAGGTGACCCTGCCTGGCTCGAAGAGCATCTCGAACCGGGTGTTGCTGCTCTCTGCCCTTAGTACCGGGCGCACCGTGGTGCGCGATCTGCTCGATTCGGACGACACCCGGGTGATGTTGAACGCCCTGCGTGAACTGGGCTGCGTGGTCGAGGTGAGTGGCACCACGGTGACGGTAGAGGGTTTGGGTGGACATTTGCGGCGCACCGATGCGGTATCTTTGTTCATGGGCAATGCCGGCACGGCCATGCGTCCCTTGACGGCGGCGCTGGCGGTGTTGGGCGGAGAATTCACCTTGCAAGGCGTGCCGCGCATGCATGAACGCCCGATCGGCGATTTGGTCGACGCTTTACGGGCCCTGGGCTGTCAAATTGAGTATTTGGGCCAGGACGGCTTCCCGCCGCTGCGCATCGCCCCGCCCCGGATCCACATCCAGGCCCCCATCCCGGTTCGGGGCGATGTATCGAGCCAATTCCTGACCGCTTTGCTGATGGCGCTGCCATTGGCCGCAAAAGATCAACCCGTGGTCATTGAAGTGTTGGGCGAGTTGATCTCTAAACCCTATATCGAGATCACGCTGAACCTGTTGCAGCGCTTTGGCATCGTGGTTGAGCGCGAAGGCTGGTCGCGCTTTGTGATCCCTGCGGGCAGCCGCTATCAATCGCCGGGCGAGATTCATGTCGAGGCCGATGCTTCTTCGGCCAGTTACTTCATTGCCCTGGGGGCACTGAGCCCGGGCCCGGGTGTTCGGGTGCAAGGTGTGGGCGCTGACTCGATACAGGGCGACATTCGCTTTGTCGAGGCCGCCAGAGCCATGGGGGCGCATGTCGAGAGTGGCCCCAATTGGATGCACATCACCCGTGGGGCCTGGCCCTTGCGCGGCATCACGCTGAACTGCAACCACATCCCGGACGCTGCCATGACCTTGGCGGTGATGGCCTTGTATGCCGACGGCCCCACCACGCTCACCGACATCGGCAGTTGGCGCGTGAAGGAAACCGACCGAATCGCAGCGATGGCGACCGAATGTCGCAAGCTGGGGGCACAAGTGGAGGAAGGCCCCGACTGGATACGCATCGAACCCCTGAATGCGGGTCAATGGCGGCGCGCCAGCATCCATACCTACGACGACCACCGGGTGGCCATGTGTTTTTCGCTGGCCGCACTGAACCCTGACGGTGTCATGGTGCGCATCGAAGACCCCAAGTGTGTGGCCAAAACCTTTCCAGACTATTTTGAAACGCTGTTTCAGGTGGCCCGAACCCGGCGGGTGCCGGTGATTTGCATCGACGGACCGACGGCCTCGGGCAAAGGCACCCTGGCCGCAAAGGTGGCTGCGGCTCTGGGTTATCACTATCTGGACTCAGGGGCCTTGTATCGGGTCACGGCACACGCTGCGGTACGGGCCGGCTTGCCGCTGGACGCCGGGCATGAGGCTCAAATTGCCGAGTTGGTCCCGCAAATGCAGTTGCGCTTTGAAGGCGAACGGGTGTGGTTGGACGGTGAGGACGTGAGCGAGGCGATCAGAAGCGAAACCGGTGGCATGCGGGCCAGCCAAGTGTCGGCCCTGCCTGCCGTGCGGGCCGCACTGGTCGACCTGCAGCACCGGTATGCCCGATTGCCGGGCCTGGTGGCGGATGGCCGGGACATGGGCACGGTGATTTTTCCGCAGGCCGAGTTGAAGGTGTTTCTGACCGCCAGTGCCGAGGCCCGTGCCAGGCGGCGTCATGCCCAGGTTTTGGCACGGGGCCAAGCGGCCGATTTCCAGGCCCTGTGGGCCGACTTGCAAGCCCGCGACGCACGCGACACCGCTCGCGCCACGGCACCCTTGCGCCCTGCGGCCGATGCCCAACTGTTGGACAACACCGATGTAGGGATCGAAGCCAGCGTGCAACAGGTGCTGGCTTGGTGGGAACAAAAGCTGGCACCCTAAGCCTGAGGCCGGGGCTGCGATTGCATGAGATCGGCCAGGGTGTGGTCGGCCCAAGACTGCCATACCATGAGGGTGGACTCTGTCGGGGCCAACAAGGTTTGGTGCAAGAGCGGAGCGGCGGCCGTCTGATCGGGTTGAACCACCAACACCAACCTGTCATCGCCATCGAGTCCGGCCACCCAGCCCAGATTCATGAGCATGCGCATGGTCGCGACCAGTTCCGCCGGGTCAAACCGAAGCGTCCCAGCCAACTCGGACAAAGTCATGCCGACCCGGTTTTCGTTGCGGGCCTGATTCAGTAGGCGCAAGGCTTCCACGGCCTGGGTCAATGTCCAGCCCGGGCCGTCGGCCACCCGGACGCGGCGCAGTAATACCCCCGGCAACAAAGACACGAGAACCGCGCCGGACAAGACGATCATCCAGGCGGTGTATATCCAGATCAACAAGATCGGGAAGGTGGCCAAAGCGCCGTACACCTTGGAGAAAGTCGGCATGGCGCTGAGGTACCAGGTCAAGACCCGCCGCGCCACCTCGATGGCCACAGTCACCCACAAACCGCCCGCCAGGGCGTGGGACCAGCGCACGTGCACATTGGGCATATATTTGAACAGGGCACTCACACCCAACACCAGCAGCAACCACTCGAGGGTGTCCAGCGCCATGCGCAGGCTTTGCGGCCAGGCCTGCGCCATGCCCTGAGAGGCTGACACAACTTGCGACATGGTGGCCACGCCCAAGCCCATCATGACCGGCCCCAGCGTCATGGCGGCCCAATAAACCAGAATGCGCTGCACCCAGGGGCGCGGCTGGGCGATGCCCCAGATGGCGTTGAAGGCGCGATCCAGGGTCAAGACCAAGGTGAGTGCGGACAGCACCAGTATCACCACACCGGCCAGACCGAGCCGACTGGCCTTGGTGGTGAACTGGGTCAGATAACCCAAGACCTGTCGCGAAATGCCCTCCGGCATGAGGCTGTCGATCAGCCAGCGCTGGATCAAGGACTGGATGTCGGCGAACTGGGGAAAGATGGTGAAGATGGCCAGGCTGACGGTCAGCAGGGGCACCAGAGCGATGGTGGTGGTAAAGGTGAGGCTGCCCGCCGCCTGACCCAGTCGAACCTCGACAAAACGTTGACGCACGCGCTGCAACAATTGTTGCCACGGCATGTCACGCCAGCGACCGGCGACCGAGGTTTTTGACCGGGCCAAAGACTTCATGGGAGTTTTTCTAGGAAAATCATGTGAAGAAATGGGGGTCAAACCCCAATTTCAAAACACGTATTTTCGCAGGTGACTGCAGAAAATGGGGTCTGACCCCAATTATTTGAATGGATGACGATGAAAGACGCGACACAAGAG
>JBEBAJ010000227.1:0-6576 GCA_041158965.1 Pseudomonadota bacterium
ACCCCGAAGGGGTGCCGGCCGACATCGATGTCCAGGCTTACAGCTCCTTGGTGGGCTTGCTGGAAGACAGCTTCAGGCAATTCGCCCCCCGCACAGCCTTCAGCTTCATGGGCAAAGGGCTCACTTACGCCGAGCTCGACCAGCAAAGCCGCGCCTTGGCGGCCTACCTGCAATCCCTGGGTCTGGTGCGCGGCGACCGCGTCGCCATCATGCTGCCCAACGTATTGCAATACCCCGTCTCGGTGGCCGCCGTCTTGCGGGCCGGGTTTGTCGTGGTCAACGTCAACCCCCTCTACACCGCGCGCGAGTTGCAGCACCAACTCACCGACGCGGGCGCCAAGGCCATCATCATCATCGAAAACTTTGCCGCCACCTTGCAGCAATGCCTGGCGCAAACCGAAGTCCGGCATGTCGTGCTGTGCGCCATGGGCGATCGACTGGGCTTCCTCAAAGGGGCCATCGTCAACCACGTCGTGCGCAAAGTCAAAAAACTGGTTCCCCCGTTTCAACTGCCAGAGCCGGTGCGCTTTAATCAGGCCCTCTCCGAGGGGGCCGGCCTCAGCCTCACGCCCGTGCCTTTGGGCCTCGACGACATCGCCGTGCTGCAATACACCGGCGGCACCACCGGCGTCTCCAAAGGGGCGGTGTTGCTGCATCGCCAGGTCATCGCCAATGTGATGCAGTCCGAGGCCTGGAACTCGCCGGTCATGCAACGCATTCCGGCCCACGAACAGCCCACCAACGTCTGCGCCCTCCCGCTCTATCACATCTTCGCTTTCACGGTGAACATGATGCTCTCATTGCGCACCGGCGGCAAAAGCATCCTCATCCCCAACCCGCGCGACATCCCTGCCGTCCTCAAAGAGCTCTCGGGCCACGTCTTTCACTCATTCCCGGCGGTCAACACCCTCTTCAACGCCCTGGCCAACCACCCCGATTTCGGCACCGTGAACTGGGGCAACCTGAAAGTCTCATTGGGCGGCGGCATGGCGGTGCAAGCGGCCGTCGCCAAACTCTGGCTGGAAAAAACCGGCTGCCCCATCTGCGAAGGGTATGGCCTGTCTGAAACCAGTCCCTCGGCCAGTTGCAATCCCACCACCTCGCGCGAGTTCAGTGGCACCATCGGTGTGCCCATCCCTGGCACCCGCATGACGATCATCGACGACAACGGCCAGCCCCTGCCTGTGGGCGAGGCGGGTGAAATCGCCATTCAAGGCCCCCAAGTCATGGCGGGCTACTGGCAGCGGCCCGAAGAAACGGCCAAAGTCATGCTCCCGGGGGGCTGGTTTCGCACCGGCGACATCGGCGTCATGGACGAGCGCGGCTACTTCAAGATCGTGGACCGCAAAAAAGACATGATTCTGGTCAGCGGCTTCAACGTCTACCCGAACGAAATCGAAGAAGTGGTGGCCTCTTGCCCCGGCGTCCTCGAATGCGCGGCCATAGGCATCCCCGATGCCGAATCCGGCGAGGCCGTCAAACTGGTCGTGGTTAAAAAAGACCCGAACCTCACCGAAGACCAAATCCGCGCGCACTGCCGCACCAACCTCACCGGCTACAAACAGCCCCGCGTGATTGAATTCCGCACCGAGCTGCCCAAAACCCCGGTCGGAAAAATACTGCGCCGCGAACTTCGTCAAGCCGCGTGAAACTCGGTTTGATGGGCGCATTGCCCGAAGAACTGTCCCCTATCCTGGCGCGTGCCCAAGGCAGTCCTGACCATTGCGGTGGCCGTGAATTCTGGCCAGGGCGTCAACACGGGGTGTCGTTTGTGGCCGTGCTCTCCAGGGTCGGCAAAGTCGCTGCCGCCAGCACCGCCGCCCTCCTCATTCAGCGCCACCAGGTCGATGCCATCGTCTTCACCGGCGTGGCTGGCGGGCTGGGCCCGCAAGTCAAGGTGGGCGATGCGGTCGTGGCCACCGATTTCCTGCAACACGACCTGGACGCATCCCCCCTGTTCCCGCGCCATGTCATTCCCCTCGAAGGCATCAGCCGACTGCCCACAGACACCCCCCTGCGCCACCGCCTCATCGAGGCTGCCCAATATGCCCTGCAATCCATGCGCCAGCCCTGGCCGCATGGCTGGCACGGCCTGGACCTCGGCCTCACCCGCGTCCACCAAGGCCTCATCATCAGCGGTGACCGCTTTGTCAGCCAAGCCCACGAAAGCGCGGCCCTGCGTGCCGAAATCCCTGACGCCCTCGCCGTCGAAATGGAAGGGGCGGCTGTCGCCCAGGTCTGCCGCGACCATGGGGTGCCCTTTGCGGCCGTCCGCCTCATCTCCGACCGCGCCGACGACCAAGCCCACCCCGACTTCCTGCGCCTCATCCACGACCTCGCTGCCCCCTTCAGCGGCCACCTCACCAACCACCTCCTGCAGAAATTGGGGTCAGACCCCCATTAAGTCAGTGTGGCAAAAAAGCAACCATTAATTGGGGTCAGACCCCAATTTGGCCAAAAAGCAACGCCGCCAGGTCCATGGGCGGCCAAACGCCTCAGCTTTGCAAGCCCCGCTAAAGGTGCTATACTTGTGGGCTCACTTTCAAGGAAGTGAGTTTTATCAACCCTCTTTCGCACACCAAACACGTTGGCCAATTGAAGTCGGCGTGGCGAAGGTACAGGAGTCAAAACAATGTCTCAAAGCACCCGTTTGGGTTTGCTGGGGCGCAAGGTGGGCATGATGCGTCTGTTCACCGATGACGGCGATGCAGTGCCCGTCACGGTGGTCGATGTCTCTGACAACCGCGTCTCGCAAGTCAAGACCCAGGACAACGATGGCTATGTCGCCTTGCAGGTGACCTATGGTTCACGCCGTGCTTCCCGCGTGACCAAGCCCCAAGCCGGCCATCTGGCCAAAGCAGGCGTCGAAGCCGGCGAAATCACCCAAGAGTTCCGCGTCGAAGCCGACACCGCTGCCAAATATGCCGCTGGTGCCAAGCTGCCCGTCGCCGAAGTGTTCGCCGTGGGCCAAAAGGTCGACGTGCAAGGCACCTCGATCGGTAAAGGCTTTGCCGGTACCATCAAGCGCCACAACTTCTCTTCGCAACGCGCCTCCCACGGTAACAGCCGTTCGCACAACGTGCCCGGCTCCATCTCCATGGCCCAAGACCCGGGCCGCGTGTTCCCCGGCAAACGCATGTCGGGCCACTTGGGCGATGTGACCGTGACCACCCAAAACCTCGACGTCATTCGCATTGATGAAGCGCGCCAGCTGCTGCTCATCAAAGGTGCCATCCCCGGCTCGGCCGGCGGCTTTGTCACCGTGCGCCCCGCCGTCAAAACCAAAGGAGCGAACTGATGCAGCTCGAACTCCTCAATGATCAAGGCCAGGCCGCATCCAAAGTGGACGCCCCTGAGACCGTGTTTGGCCGTGAATACAACGAAGCCTTGGTGCACCAGATTGTGGTCGCCTATCAGGCCAATGCCCGCCAAGGCACCCGTGCCCAAAAAGACCGCGAACAGGTCAAGCACAGCACCAAAAAGCCGTTCAAGCAAAAAGGCACCGGTCGCGCTCGCGCCGGTATGACCTCGTCGCCCTTGTGGCGCGGGGGTGGCCGGATTTTCCCGAACAGCCCGGAAGAAAACTTCACCCAGAAGATCAACAAGAAGATGTACCGCGCCGGTATGGCTTCGATCTTCTCGCAACTGGCCCGTGAAGGCCGCATCGCGGTGGTCGACTCGATGAAGGTCGAGGCCCCCAAGACCAAGCTGTTGGCCGCCAAATTCAAAGCCATGAACCTGCAGTCGGTGCTGGTCATCGCCGAAGAGGTCGATGACAACCTGTATCTGGCCTCGCGCAACCTGCCCAACGTGCTGGTGGTCGAGCCCCGTTACGCCGATCCGCTGTCGCTGGTGCACTACAAAAAGGTGCTGGTGACCAAGGGCGCCATGGACAAACTCAAGGAGATGTTCGCATGAGCGCCGCCAAATTTGACGAAGGTCGACTGATGCAAGTGCTGGTCGCGCCGATCGTGTCCGAGAAGGCCACCCTGGCCTCCGAAAAAGGCAATGCCGTCACCTTCAAAGTGCTGCAAGACGCCACCAAGCCCGAGATCAAAGCCGCTGTTGAACTCATGTTCAAGGTCGAGGTCAAAGGCGTGAGCGTCGTCAACATCAAGGGCAAGACCAAGCGCTTTGGCCGCTCGGTGGGCCGCCGCGACAACCTGCGCAAGGCCTACGTGACGCTCAAAGCCGGTCAAGAGCTCAACCTCTCCGGGGAGGCCGCATAATGGCTGTCATCAAGATGAAACCGACCTCGCCCGGCCAGCGCGCCGTGGTCAAGGTCACCCGCGATCACCTCTACAAGGGCGAGGCCTACGCCCCCTTGCTAGAGCCGCAACACCAGAAGTCGGGCCGCAACAACAACGGCCACATCACCACCCGTCACAAGGGCGGTGGTCACAAGCACCACTACCGCGTGGTCGACTTCCGCGACCCCAACCGCACCGCGCACATCGCCTTGTTGTGCTACGCCGACGGCGAGCGCCGCTACATCATCGCCCCGCGTGGCGTTGAAGTCGGGGCCACGTTGCTCAGCGGCTCGGAAGCCCCGATCCGCGCCGGCAACACCCTCCCCATCCGCAACATCCCTGTGGGTTCCACCATCCACTGCATCGAACTGCAACCCGGCAAAGGCGCCCAAATCGCCCGCTCGGCTGGCGCTTCGGCCACCCTGTTGGCCCGCGAAGGCACCTATGCCCAGGTTCGTGTGCGCTCTGGCGAGGTTCGCAAGATCCACATCGAGTGCCGCGCCACCATCGGTGAAGTGGCCAACGAAGAGCACAGCCTGCGCCAACTCGGCAAGGCCGGTGTCAAGCGCTGGATGGGCATTCGACCCACCGTTCGCGGTGTCGCCATGAACCCGATCGACCACCCGCACGGTGGTGGTGAGGGCCGCACCGGCGAGGGCCGCCATGCTGTTGACCCATGGGGTAACCTGACCAAGGGCTACCGCACCCGCAACAACAAGCGCACGCAGGTCATGATCGTGTCGCGTCGCAAGAAATAAGAGGCAGCCATCATGTCACGCTCTCTCAAAAAAGGTCCCTTCGTAGACCATCACCTGATGGCCAAGGTCGAAAAGGCCACGTCCGGCAAGGACAAAAAGCCCATCAAGACCTGGTCGCGTCGCTCCATGGTTTTGCCCGACTTCATCGGCCTGACCATTGCTGTGCACAACGGCAAGCAACACGTGCCCGTCTATGTGACCGACCAGATGGTGGGTCACAAGCTGGGCGAATTCGCCCTGACCCGCACCTTCAAGGGTCACCCGGCGGACAAAAAAGTCCAGAAGAAATAAGGAGAAACACAAATGGAAACACGTGCCGTTCTCCGTGGCGTTCGCCTTTCGGTCGACAAGGGCCGTCTGGTGGCCGACCTCATCCGTGGCAAAAAGGTGGATCAGGCCCTTCATATCCTGACCTTCACCCAGAAGAAAGCCGCTGGCATCGTCAAGAAAGTGCTTGAGTCGGCCATTGCCAATGCCGAGCACAACGACGGGGCCGACATCGACGAGTTGCGCGTCAAGACCATCTACGTCGAGCAAGGCGCCACCCTCAAGCGCTTCACCGCCCGTGCCAAGGGCCGTGGCAACCGCATCAGCAAGCCCACGTGCCATGTGTACGTGTATGGGACAAAAAATCCACCCCACCGGCTTTCGCCTTTCGGTCAGCCGCAACTGGGCCAGCCGCTGGTATGCCAGCAACCGTGACTTCGCCGGCATGCTGGCTGAAGACATCGAAGTGCGCGACTACCTCAAAGGCAAGCTTAAAAACGCCGCCGTTTCGCGCGTGCTCATCGAGCGCCCCGCCAAAAACGCCCGCATCACCATTTTCTCGGCCCGCCCGGGTGTGGTGATCGGCAAAAAAGGCGAGGACATCGAGAACCTCAAGAAAGAGCTGACCACCCGTTTGGGTGTGCCCGTCGCCGTCAACATCGAAGAAGTGCGCAAGCCCGAAATCGATGCCCAACTGATCGCAGACAGCATCACCCAGCAGCTCGAAAAGCGCATCATGTTCCGCCGTGCCATGAAGCGCGCCATGCAAAACGCCATGCGTTTGGGCGCTCAGGGCATCAAGATCATGTCTTCGGGCCGTTTGAACGGCATCGAAATTGCCCGCACCGAGTGGTACCGTGAAGGCCGAGTGCCTTTGCACACCCTGCGTGCCGACATCGACTACGGCTTCTCCGAAGCCAAGACCACCTATGGCGTGATCGGCGTCAAGGTCTGGGTCTACAAGGGTGACACCCTGGGTCGTGGCGATGCGCCTGTGGCTGCCGAGCCGCGCGCCGAAGAAGAGCGCCGCCCCCGTGGCCCGCGCCGCGATGCCCGTCCCGGCGAACGCCGTGGCGGTCCCCGTCGTGCCGCTGGCACCAATGCCGCACCGGTCGATGGCAGCGACAAGCCTGCCGAAGCGACCGATGCCCCTAAAACCACCGTCAAGCGCGTCCGCAAGGTATCCGCGCCCGCCGCCACTGGCACGGCTGCGGACGGTCAAGGAGAATAAGCATGCTGCAACCGGCACGCCGTAAATACCGCAAAGAGCAAAAAGGCCGCAACACCGGCATCGCGACCCG